>JAZGDQ010000249.1:0-6046 GCA_036477985.1 bacterium | reverse complement strand
GGGGAGGCGGAGCACGCCGTCCAGCTCGGCCGCGCCGAGGAGCCCGAGCAGGCGGTCCGCCTCGCCCAGCACCGCCGCCCAGGGCGCGTTCTTCTTGTTCATGGCGATCCAGACCTCGCGCGCGTCCGCCTCCTCCGGAAGCAGCGAGACGGCCTGGAGGAAGCACTCGCGCACCTTCACGTCACTCTCTCCTTCCGCGGGAGAGCCGGAGGCGCCCGCCTCCCTACTCCCCCCGGAAAACGGGCTTGCGCTTTTCTTTGAAGGCGGCGAGGGCTTCGGCGAAGTCCTTGGTGTCGTTGAGCGGAAGGCGGATCGCTTTCGAGAACTCGATCGCCTGGGGGATGGGCATCTCCAGCGTGTGGCCGATCACCCGCTTGGCCGCCCGCACGCCGAGGGGGCCGTTGTCCCTGATCTGGGCGGCCACGGCGAGCGCCTCCTCCATGAGCTTCTCGGCCGGGTGCGCCCGGTTCGCCAGCCCGATCCGCTCGGCCTCGCGCCCGTCGATGCGCTTGCTCGTGTAGATGAGCTCCTTGGCGAGCCCCACGGAGAGGAGCCGGGGAAGGCGGGGGGCGCCCCCCGCGCCGGGGAAGATCCCCAGGCTGCACTCGGGCAGGCAGATGGTCGCCTCCTCGGCCGCGAGGCGGATGTCGCAGCAGAGGGCGACCTCGGTCCCCCACCCGAAGCAGTGGCCGTTGATGGCGGCGATGGTGGGCATCGGGAGCCGCTCCCAGAGGTTGACGCCCGCCATACCGAAGCGGAGGAAGCGGTCGGCCTCCTCCTTGGTGTGGGAGGCGCTCTCCTTGAGGTCGCGGCCCGTGGTGAAGGCGCGGCCCTCCCCGGTGAGGACGACGACGCGCACGTCGTCGGCCCCGGCCAGCTCCTCGGCCAGGGCGCAGAACTCCTCGGCGAGGTTCATCCCCAGGGCGTTGAGCCGCTCGGGGCGGTTCAGGGTCACGGTGGCGAGGCCGCCGCTCTCCTCGTAGCGAATCTCCCGAAAATCGCGCACCACTCCCTCCCGGGAAAAACGATCCTGCGCCTTCGCCTCAGGCCCCCGGCCGCGCGGCGGCGGTGAGGTGGCTCACCACCTCGTCGGTGAACTTGAGGGCGCACTCGCGCATCTCGTCCTTCGTGAGGTTGCTCACCGGATGGGGAAGCTTGACGTAGGGATGGCCCGGCATCCCCTTGCCCTTGAACTGAAAGTCGGCCGCGTTCACGAACGCCTCGGTGATGATGGTCGTCGAAGGGACGCCCCGCTTCTCGAACTCCACTGTGTCGTGCACACTGCACAACGTGCAGGAGCCTCACCCCCCGAGGGCGCATACGACAGTGTCGCAGGCGTCCGCCATCTCCTCTATCATGGAATCCTCGGCCGGCTTGGAGTAGTGCTCCTTGCGGCGGAAGAAGACCTCCTTCACCCCGTAGCGCTCCTTCAGCGCCTCCCCGATGGCCTCGAGGATGACGTCGGCCTGCTCCTTCGTGTTGTCGAGAACGCCGACGACCTTGCCGCTCAGATCCTCCAGCCGGGGGGCGAGGGGAACCTCCTTAGCGCTCCCCGCCGCCGTCGGATCCACGAAACCCAGATTCTCCGCCATGTCACCCGCCTCCCATGAGAAGAAACGATTGCGCAGGGCTTCATCATATTCCCCCTCCTCCGCCCCTGTCCACGGACGGGGGAGCCCCTCCGGAGAGCCGCCGGAGAGCCGCCGCCCCGGCCCGCCTTCCCGCCGGGGGCGAAATCTGCGAAAATCGGACTCTCGGAGGGCGGGAGGCGCGCCGCGTCCCCCCCGGCTCCGTGCGAATTCCGGAAATCCGATCTTCCCTCATCCAGGAGCGGGCCCATGGCCGTGCACGACATTGTCGGAAAATCCAACCCGAGGTTCGACGCCTTTCCCAAGGCGGACGGATCTCTTCTATACGGCGAGGACCAGGTTCCCGCCGGCGCCCTCCACTGCGGGGTGCTCTACACCCCCGTGCCCTGCGGCCGGCTGCGCCGCCTCGACACCTCCAAGGCCGAGCGCGTGCCGGGCGTGGCCGCCGTCCTGACGGCCAAGGACATCCCGGGGATGAACATGCGCTTCGGCTCCAACACCCCGACGCACGCCGGGCAGACCGTCCTCGTGGAGGAGGAGATCGCCTTCACCGGGGACGCCCTCGCCGTCGTCGGCGCCGAGTCGCGCGAGGCGCTCGAGGCCGGCATCGCCGCCATCCGGGTGGAGGTCGAGGCCGCCGAGGGCGTCTGGACCATGCGCCGCGACGAGCCCGGCGCGGAGAAGCGCAGGGTGTGCGACTTCGACGTGACGCGCGGGGACGCCGCCGCCGCCTTCGCCCGGGCGGACGTGGTGGTCGAGCGCACCTACCGCACCCAGCTCGCCGAGCACGCCTACCTGGAGCCCGCCTCCGGCTCCTCCTGGATCGACGAGGACGGCGTCATCACCATCCGGGTGGGCACCCAGCTCATCGAGTACTACCGCGCCATCGCGGGCATCCTCGCCCTGCCGCACAGCAAGGTGCGCGTCCTGGGCACCTTCGTGGGCGGCGGCTTCGGGGCCAAGGGCATGCTCACCGTCGAGCCCTACCTGGCCCTGCTCACCCACCGCACCCGCCGGCCCGCCATCATGGCCATGGGAAGGGAGGAGGGGCTCCGCTCCACCGCCAAGAAGCACCCCTTCGAGATGCACTACCGCACGGGCGCTGACCGGGACGGGCGCATCATCGCCCTCGAGGCCGACATCGCCGGGGACGCGGGGGCCTATCCCTACAAGTCGAACCTCTTCCTCCTGGGGGCGATGTGCATCGCCGCCGGGCCCTACGAGATTCCCAACGTCCACATCCGCACGCACGGCTATCTCACGAACAACCCCATCACGAACGCCATGCGCGGGGTGGGCTCCAACCAGGTGTGCTTCGCCTACGAAACCCAGATCGACCTCCTCGCCGAGGCGCTCGGGATGGATCGCTACGAGCTCCGCCGGCGCAACTTCATCCAGAAGGGCGGGAAGCTCCCCACCGGCCAGGAAATCCACAATGAGCCCAATCTCGAGGGTTGCCTCGACGAGGCCCTCAAGGCCCTGGGGGCCCCGGCCCAGGCCCGGCCCGGCAAGCGGGTGGGCCGGGCGGCGGCGGCGAACATCACCGGCTACGGTCGGCCCTTCGACACCGCCGAGGCGGCCGTCCACATGGAGAACGACGGGAGCGCGGTGGTGCGGGTGAGCGCGCCCGACATCGGGGCCGGACAGGGGGCCACCCTCCAGAGCGTGGCGGCCGAGGTGCTCGGCCTGCGGCTCGAACAGGTGGCGACCCACATTTCGGATTCGGCCGCCACCCCGCTCTCTGGCATCACGGCGGGGAGCCGCCAGACCCTGATGGCGGGCAACGCCCTCAAGGCGGCGGCCGAGGAGGTGCGCAAATCTCTCGTGCGCGGCGCCGCCGCCCTGCTCGAGGCGGCCGAGGAGGACGTTGTCCTCAGGGGCGGTGAGGCCTGGGTGGCCTCGGCCCCCGAGCGGCGCTTGAAGATGGCCCAGGCCGTGGGCAAGGCCAAGGAGCTGAAGGAGTCCCTTCACTGCACCCACGGGGCGGACATGCCCCCGCACGCCTACGAGAACCCCGGGCGCTACCTGGGCGGCCTGGGGGGATGGTCGGACTACACCTTCGGGGTGCACGCCACCGAGGTGGAGGTGGACATCGAGACGGGGGAGGTGCAGGTCCTCAACCACGTCGCCTGCCACGACGTGGGCCGCGCCCTCAACCCCCAGAGCGTGGAGGGGCAGTTCGAGGGCGGCGCCGTGATGGGCATCGGCTACGCCCTTCACGAGGAGGTGACGATGACGGAGGGCGACTGCCGCTCCCAGAGCTTTCACGAATACCTGATCCCCACCTCGGAGGACATCGGCGACTTCGAGTCCGTCATCCTCGAGTGCGGGGAGGGCGACGGGCCCTTCGGGGCGCGGGGCGTGGGGGAGCCTCCCTGCAACAACGCCCCGGCCGCGGTCGCCCTCGCGATAGGGGACGCGATCGGGGCCCCCTTCTATGAGCTGCCCGTCACCCCCGAGCGCGTCTGTTGGGCGATTCGGGAGAGCCGGAAGAACGGGGGGAACGGCAAGACGGGATAGCCGGGCGCGGCGTCCGGCGGTCTTCAATCGGTGCGAGAATCGAGGACAAGACGCGGGTCTGGAATTCGGCCGGACCCGGGATAACGTCCGGGCCCACTCGCTGTCCCGGCGCCCTTTTCCCCGATGGGAGCTCCGCCCATGAACAAAATCCCCGAGAGACGCCAGTATTCCCGCCACGAGATCCCCGTCGAGATCAATGCGCCGGCCCTCTCGGACGCCCCTATGCTCGCCGAAAACGCGAGCGTGGGCGGTTTCAGGGTCCTGGCCACGAAGAAGCTGAAGCCCGGGACGACCTTCGAGATCTCCTTCGAGATCTCCGGCCTCTCCTTCGAGCGTTGCGAGGGAATCGTCGCCTGGGTTGAGGAGAGGGCGGCGCGGTCCGGCGCGTGGCCCACCGGCGTCCTGATCCGCATGACCGACGAGGAGCGGGAGAAGTTCCTCAACGCGGTGGAGAAGCTCATCCAGGAGAAGGGGTGAGCCTCCGCCCCTCCCGGATTCCATAGCGCGCCTGGCCTATCGCCCGCGCAATACCACCTGTCACCCATGCCTCCCGTCTGATCCGTCGCCCGCCTCCCGGCCGGACTCCTGGATTGCCCCTCCTCCCCCGCCGCCCTTGCGGGCGCCGCATCCCTGAGCGAGGGCGTTGATTTAAGCGGCATGTGAAGGGACACGGCCTGCGGCGAGCTCAGACTTCGGCGAGCTCAGTCGAGGCGTCGAGCGCGCGCCGCATCCTGCGTGTGCGGTGGATGTTTTGGGGAGGCTGGGCAGCCGCATACGGCCGCCCCTATGTGGCGGCCTGTCCGGCGGGCGCGCGCGGCGGTGGGCCTGATCGGAAAAATCACCCGGCGCGGCTGCGGACGTACTCCTCCATGAGGGAGAGGCAGGCTTCGCTCGCCTCGGCTGCGGGGAGGCCGAGACGGGTCATTCCTTCGAGATCGGCTTCGCCGCAATTCCCCCGATCCGTCCGCTCCGCCTCGCCCGGCGGCGCCGTCCCCGGGCTTTCGAGTTCCGTTCGCATGATTCGTTCCCTCCGCCTTCGTTCCGTTTGATCGGGAGCCGCCGCGCGGCGCCCCGCCCGCGGGCGGCGGGGGGGCGGATGCGCGCCCCCCATGCCCTAATTGTTCTCGTGGAGCGCGTGCAGCCTGCGGTTCGCCTTGGCCGACATGCTCGCCGGGCGAAGGACGCGGTCGATCATCGCCTTGAGGTCGGCCTTGGGCCGGACGCCCGTGACCTGATCGGCCGCCTCCCCTCCCGCGAAGATCATGAGGTTGGGGATGCCGCGGATTCCGTAGCGGCCGGCGGTCTGGGGGTTCTCGTCCACGTTCAGCTTTCCGACCCGCAGTCTCCCGGCATACTCGCGGGCGAGCGACGCCACGATGGGCGCGACCGCCTTGCAGGGGCCGCACCACTCCGCCCAGAAGTCCACCAGCGTGGGCTTGCCGGCGGCGAGGACCTCCGCGTCGAAGTTCGCGTCGGTCAGCTCCAGGACCTCTCCGGCGTCCGACGGGCCCGAAGGGTCTTGGCCGTCAAAGTCCGCGAGGGAGACCTGGCCCTCGCCCAGCTTGGACGCCGCCCAGGCCGACGCCTCCAGATTGTGTTGCGCAGATTGTGCGTTCATTTTGAATCTCCTTTTTGCCGTTTGCATTGAAGGGCTGTTTAGGCGCGGAGACCGTTCACGATCCCGCGCTCGGTTCCGCCCTGGATGTCCTCGAAGTCCTGATCCACTTCCACGCTCTCGGACTGAATACCGGCGCGAAGGCCGTTCACGATCCCGTGCTCGGTTCCGCCCTGTGCGTCTTCAACGTCTTCGTCCACGCTATCGGACGAAAGGCCGGCGCGGAGGCCGTTCACGATCCCGTGCTCGGTCCCGCCCTGTGCGTCTTCAACGTCCTGATCCACTTCCACACCCTCGGACTGGAGGCTGGCGCGGAGGCCGT
>JAZGDQ010000248.1:0-3913 GCA_036477985.1 bacterium | reverse complement strand
AGGAGAGCGCATGAGCGAAGAGAGCGATAAGGCCGAATCCCCCTCCCCCGAGGAGGCCGGCCTGCGCCGCGCGCTCGGCAGGGCCTTCCGCAAGATGGGCCACGAGCGCGCCCCGGCCTACCCCGGGGACAAGAAGGACCGCGGCATCGAGAAGGAAGCCCAAGACTCCGCCGAAACTCCCGAGGGTGACAAGAAAAAAAAGCCGCCCCCCCGGGACGAGGACTTCTACATCTCGCCGTGACGGGGGGCAACGAGGTTGTCATGTTAAAGATGTGTGTGGCGGAATGACAGACGAGTCACCCTCACCCCAGTCTGCCCTCACCCCAACCCTCTCCCGGAGGGAGAGGGAGTAATGCCGGATGCCTTTCCTTTACCCTCTCCCTCCGGGAGAGGGCAGGGTGAGGGCAGATCCATTCCCCCACCCCAACCCTTCCCCGAAGGGGGAGGGAGATTGTGAGGTTGTCATCCCAAGCTAAGCGAGTGAGATTTCTCCGGCGATCTGGAGGTCGGCGAGCTTGAGGGTGTTGTAGAGGAAGTCGTTGCAGGGGGTGGGGACGCCGGCCTCGCGCCCGAGGCGGGAGAGGGCGCCGCACAGGGCGTCGATCTCGAGGCGGCGGCCGGCCTCCAGGTCGTGGGCGAGGCTGCCCTTGCTCGCCGGGTTCTGCTCGTCCAGGAACTTGAAGCGCCCCGCGTCGGCCCCCTCCGGCAGGCGCACCCCGCGCGCGCGGCCCACCTCATACACCTCGCGCATCACCTCGCGCATCATCCCGCGCGTTCCCTCCCAGGCCAAGATCTCCCCGAGGGGGGAGCGCGTGAGGGCGGTCATCCCGCTCACGGCGCAGATGAAGATGAACTTCGTCCACAGCTCGACGAGGATGTCGTCCGAGAGCTCGGCGTTGACACCAGCCCGCTTGAGGACGCCGAGGATTTTCTCCCCCCGCGCGCTGGTCCCCCCCGCCATCTCCCCGAAGACGAGGCGGCGCGGGCCGCCGATCTGCTTGATGCGCCCGGGGGCGTCCACCGAGGTGAAGATGTAGGCGGCCCCGCCCATGACGCGCTCCGCCCCGTAGGCCTCGGCGAGGCGGTCCTCGTTGTCCACCCCGTTCTGGAGATCGATGACCACCGACTCGGGCCCCATCATGGGGGCGATGGCGGGAATCGCCGCCTCGTTCGCCGTCGTCTTCACGCAGAAGAGAACCACGTCGCAGACGCCCGCCTCGGCGGGGTCCTGGGTGAAGACCCCCTCTGTCACCGTGAAGGCGCCCGGCTCGACGGACTCGACGCGCAGGCCCCCCTCCCGGATGGCCTCCAGGTGCGCCCCGCGGGCGATGAAGCGGACGTCCTCCCCCGCGCGGGCGAGCATCCCGCCGAAGTAGCCGCCGACGCCGCCCGCCGCCATGATCCCGAAGCGCATGGCTCACCTTCCTTCCGGCCGCGATGGAGAATACCGGGAGGGAAAACGAAGATCGGGGCCGGAGCGACCGCCCCGGCCCCGATCCCAAAAGCGCCCTTTCGATGAAAATCCGCGCCGCGCCCGCGGGGGTCGCGCCCCCTCGCGGAGGTCGCGCCTAGGTGTTCTCCTCTTCCACCTCGGCGGCCTCGGCCGCTTCGGGGAGGGAGGCGTGACCGTTCGCGCTTCCGTTGGTCTCCCCCTCGGGGATGGCCCCGCCCCCGTTCGTCTCCCCGGCGAGGAGGCTCTCTTCTTCCTCCCCGGCGGATTCTGCCGCCGCCGCCGCGGGCTCCACTGCCGCCGCGGGGAGCGCCTCTTCATCGTCGATGGGGAGGATGTCGTCCTCGGCCCCGGGGCCCATGTGGGTCTCCAGGTCGAGCTCATCGGGCTTGGGCATGTCGGAGAGGCTCTTGAAGCCGAAGTGCTCGAGGAACTGCGGGGTGGTGCCGTAGACGATGGGGCGGCCCACCACGTCCCGGCGGCCGAGGATGCGGACCATTAGCTTCTCGAGCAAGGTGTTCAGCACCCCGCTGCAATCCACCCGGCGGATCTCCTCGATCTCGGCGCGGGTGACGGGCTGCTTGTAGGCGAGGATGGCCAGCGTCTCGACGCCCGCCTGGGAGATGCGCGGCCTGCGGTCCTGCTTGAGGAAGCGGCGCACCCAGAAGGAGAAGTCCGGCCGGGTGCACAGGCGGAAGCCCTCGGCCACCTCGACGATCTGGAGGGTGCGGTCGGCGTACTCCTCCTTCAGCTCGGCGAGGATCTTCCGCACCACCTTGGCGTTCACGTTCTCCACGCCGCGGAAGACCATCGAGATGTCGCGCGGGCGCAGCGGATCGTGGGACACGAAGAGAAGGGTCTCGACGATCTCCTTCGCCTCGGCGAGATCGACGATGAGGGGGGTCTCGGCTCCGGCCCCGGACTCCTCCCCGGGGGCGTCGGCTTCGGCCTCCTCGCCCTCCTCGAGGCCGAAGAAGGCGCTCTCCACCTCCTCGATGGCCTCCATCTGGTGGGCGGCGAGCGCCTCGGCGACGGCCTCGGGCCCCGCGGCCTCGTCCGCTTCCAGCTCGAAGGGGGCGGCGTCCTCCGCTTCCGGCTCCTGTCCTTCGCGTTCTTCTCTCTTCGGGTCAGTCATCGTTCACCGCCTTGACGATTCGGATTTCCGAGAAATTGGCGTCCTGATACGCAAGCACCAGGTTCCGCCGGACGAGTTCAAGAAGCGCCAGGAAAGTGGCGACCAGCTCGAGCACACGGGCGCCCTTTCGAAAGATGCCGTAGAAGGTGACGCCCTCGGCGCCGGCCTTCTCGAGAATGTCGAGGATGAAGGTCTGCCGGTCGGCCACCTCGAGCTCGTCGATCTCGACGAGGTGGACCCCCTCGGCGCCGGCCTCCTCGATGATGTGGTGGATGGCGCTGATGAGATCGAAGACGGTGACCTGAATCTTCGGGGCTTCGGCGTCCTGGGGATCGAGGAGGATGCCGTCCCCGTTTCCGCCCCGCACGAAGATGCCGGACTGCCTCTCCTCGGCCCGGCGGAGGTCCGCGCCCAGCCGCTTGAAGCGCTGGTACTCGAGGAGCTGGCGCTGCAGCTCCATGCGCAGGGACTCGGCGTCGGGCTCATCCTCGGCCTCGCCCTCGGGCTGGGGAACCAGGGTGCGGCTTTTGATGTAGATGAGGTAGGCGGCCATGACCAGGTAGTCCGAAGCCAGGTTGATGTTGAACTTCTTCATCATCTCGATGTAGCGGAGGTATTGGTCGGTGATGAAGGAGATGGGGATGTCGTGAATGTCGAGCTGATGCTCGCGCACGAGATGGAGGAGCAGCTCCAGCGGCCCCTCGAAGACCTCGAGCTTGACGCGGAAGATGTCGTCCCCCTCGCCCTCGGGAGGGGGCGCGTCCGGAGCCCCGGCGGCGGCGGTCTCCCCGCCTGGGGCGGCCTTCTCCCCTTCGGGGAGGATCTCCCAGCCCTCGGGCGAGCCCGCCGTCATGTCGCGGCCCGCCCCGAGATCGGCCAGCTCGACCGTCTCCATCCGGACCTCTCCCCCGGCCGCACCACTCTCCCCGGAGGGGGCTCCGGCCGGGTTTTCTTCTGGGAGATTCGACTTTTCAGCCATTAGCGGACGCCATTCAGAGCGGCGCTCGGTTGGGCGAAGGGAAAGCGGCTTCCCGCTCCGGTGCTGATTGGTCGTTCGCGGGCGTTGCGGGCGCCCAAATCGCCCGCAGAGTGCTCATCAGACTAGGGAATCCCGAAAGGCTTGTCAATACAAGAGTTTTCCACCCCCCCTCCGGCGGCGGACGGGGCCCGGCGGGGCGCCTGGGGGCGGGTCCCGCCTCCCCGGCTCCGCCGGGAGGGGATGGAGATCGCGGATTCCCCCCCCGCGCGGGAGGATTCGGGACCTTCGGTGTTGCTTTGACCGGGCATCCGTTCTATCAATTGTGGAAGGGAACATTCCAGAAATCAGC
>JAZGDQ010000247.1:0-6270 GCA_036477985.1 bacterium | reverse complement strand
AACTTCCGCATGGACTTTCCCTCCTCCGGGGTCCGGTTGCGGTCCCCGATGCGCTTTCCGGCTTTTGGCCCTCGTCGGAGCCTCCAAATTCTCCTTCGAAAAATTCGCGTCACCCGGGCGCCGCCCTCCACCGGCGGCCGAAGCGCGATTCCCCGGCCCGGCCCTATTTCGCCTTCCGGTACCCCTTCGCCTTCATGCATTTCTCGAAAGGCGCTCCCAAGAAGTCCTGATAGGTGTTCTGCGAAATTGTGGCGGTGGGGCCGCCCGTCAGGCCGTTCGGATCGAAATGGAGGCCCGCCTTGTCGGCGCAGGTCTTGAGGTCCTTGGCGGCCTGCGCGGGGGTCCCCACCTTCCTCCAGGTCGTCGTTACGCAGCCGCTCAGCAGGACGAGCATCGCGGCGGCGGCGAGCGCAACGGGGATCTTTCCCATGGCGCTGCTTCCCTCCCGTATCCCGGCGCAAGAAGCGTTCGGCCGGCCACCCAGACCGCCCCCTCGAGCCCTCGATATCGTGAGACTAGATGATTAGACCACCGGACGGCGGGGATGACAAACGGCCGAACGAGGAGGAGGCTGCAGTCCGAATCTCCCCCGCCGGGGCCGGGGTCCGGAAATTCCCTCCCCACGGCCTATTTCCCGGGCAGGAGGGAGGCGTAGACCCGCACGGACTCCTCCAGGGTGCGGCCGGCGTCCATGGTGTCGCGGTTCTCGGAGGCGAAGGGCGCCCCGGCCAGGAGGGTGTAGATCGCCGCGGCCCCCTGGTGGAACTTCCCCGTCACCCCGGCGGCCTCGAAGGTGGCCGCGATCTCCTCCATCTCGCCGATCCACCGCCCCGCGACCAGGGGCAGGCGGGGCGCCCGGGCCTGCATCTGCCGGTAGGCGGGCGCCTGGCTGGAGAGGAACTCCGCGTGAATCTCCTTGGAGAGGCCCAGCGACTCGGCCGCGACCAGGACGGCGGTCTGGAGCGCGCTCGTCCCCTTCGTGAGGGCGGCGTAGCACATCTTCATGCCCGAGGCCCGGCCGATCTCCTCCCCCAGCGGGCGCACCTCGATCCCGCTCCCCTCCAGGGCGGACATGAGGTCCGCCCGCGGGCCGCTCACGTAAAAGCGCGTGGAGGCGTCCGGGCGGGGGGGCGGCCCGATGATTCCGCCGTCGATGAAATCCGCCCGCGCGCGCGCGATCTCCTCCCCGATTTTCCGGGTGGTGTCCGGCGAGACGGCGTTGCAGTCGGCGTAGGGGGGCGCCTTCCCCGCGGAGGCCATGGCCGCGGCCACCTCCCGGGCGATTCCGGGCGCGGCGGCGGGGGGGAGGATGGAGAGCACGAGGTCGGCCTCGGACACCATGGCCTCGAGGGAGGGAAGATCGCGGAACCCCCCGCGCCCGGCCAGGGTGCGGGTGTGTTCGCTCCGCCCGGCCAGGCAGGTGATCACCTCCAGGCCGTTCGACCCCAGGGCGCGCCCGACGGCGTGTCCCATGTCTCCGGGGCTCATGATGGCGACCGTCCGAACCGGCATCTCTCCTCCTCCCGTTGAAGTCGGCCCCGCGCTTACGCCCGGCTCAGGGCGCGGCGGGCCGCCACTCGAACCGCCCGCTCCCGGGCGCGTGGGTGGTTCGCCCGATGGGCTCGCTCCCCGAATCCTTTTCCCTCCGCCTTCTCCGAATCTCGACGCGGACGGCGGCGCCCCCCGCCCCGGCCCGCTCGAGCATCTCCGCCGCCAGGCGGGCGGTCGTGCCCCCCCGGAGCTCGAGCTTCTTCCCGCTCCGCTGGGACCAGGGAACGGTGAGGGTGAAGGCGAGGCGGCGCGCGCCGGCCTCGTCGATCTTCACCTCCGTCTCGCTCGCGTGCTTCGAGGCGTCGAGGAATTTCTTGAGCATCCGGCCCACCTCGGCGGCGGCCTCCGCCTCCCCCCTTCCCCGAAGGCGCTCCGCGCGCGCCAGCAGGTTGGCCTTCACCCCGCTCTCCTCGAAGAAGAGCGCGTCGGCCCCCCAGAGGAGGACGGCGGCCAGGACGGTGATGGCGCCGCCGATGACCCAGAGGAGGATGTCGTTCCGCCCCCCGGATCGGCCCCGCCGCCCGGATCGGCCCGGGCGCTCAGCCCCGGCGCGCGCCACCGATCACCCCCCCTCTCACTGGATGGGATAGACCGGGACGTAGCCCCCGGTCGGCGTATCGGGATGCGCCGGCGCGAGGCCCATCGCCTCCCGGTGCAGCCGAAGGGTGCGCAGGTGGATGAGGTTGTCCCAGGCCGTGTGGCGGAAGGCGCCCAGCGGGGTGAGGCGGAAGGCGTGGGGCAGCTCCGGGTCCCGCGTCATTCCGTCCGGGTGGCGCTGACACATGCGCTCCCACAGGTCCGCCAGGCGCACCTCGGTGGCCCCGAGCTTGGCCTCGGCCGGGAAGACGAAGAGGAGGGAGCGATCCTCCTTCGGATCCTTCTCCATCTCCTCCAGCCGCTCGGCGGCGGTGGCGCAGACCTCCTCGAGGTGAGCGTGCAGCCAGGCGGGGTCGTTGTAGCGCGCGGCCGAGAAGCGCCGGTCGTCCGCCGGGGTGTTCACGAAGGTCATGAACTGGCTCATGTCCACCGGATCCCACGAGAAGTTGAGGGCGCCGAACCAGAGCATGATCCAGCGGGTGGTGATGTAGGCCATGTGGCTGAGCTGGCGGCGCGGGGGCCACTGCGCCCAACCCTCGGGCCCGGTGCGGTCGAGCTGCGCCTCGCTCAGGCCCGACAGCTCCCCGCGCGCCCAACCCGGAATTTGGCGGTACACCTCCGCCACCTCGGCGGCCGTCAAGGGATAGATCTCTTGGAGATTGCCCAATTTTGGGAGGCCTACGAAGCCGGGGGAGTATTGCCGGGGAAAAGGGACTTTACCACCATGATTAGCATGCCTGCTATTTCGCCTATTGTCGCGGCGCCAATCCAATGGAGCCACTCATTCGGAACCACCACTATTTTAAAAGCATGGAGGTAAAACAAACCGAACGTAGCAACTAAAGCTCCACCGAAAGCCCACAACAAGAAAGTTACAACCGATTCCCTTAAACGGATATCGCTGAGCACAACAAAGTCTTCTATATTAAGTTCTTCTCTTGTGAGGTCCCTTGGAATACGATCCGGCACAAATATCCTCGAAGCGAATAAAGTTATCTAAGAACGGGCATCACCAATTCTTTAGCGGTATTGCCTTTTTCATCAATCGACATGATCTGCCGTCCGTTTTTCGTTTCCTTAACCGCCCATTTTAGAAGAGAGAGGGCATAATTGAAGAGTTCCGTTCTGGTGCGAACCCCGGTGTCTTTGAGTAACATCTCCAATTCTTCCATTTTTCTATCGTCAAGGTCTATCTGAACTCGCTTAACCGATCCGTTCTTTTGACTCATCTCTCTGACCTCCATTACAAATACTTCGCAAAGGTTCACATGTAAACTTCGCAAAGGTTCAATCCTACGAGGTAAATATGAGTGATTTATGAGTACTTATCAATGGTTTTTTACTCAAAAAAGGAAGATTACCCATATTTCTCATCAATCTGGGCGCCGCTAGCGTTATTTTGTTGCTTTTTCCAACACGGACCGCCAACGAAATCCATCCCACCAATATGAAACATAAGAGTGTCTCTAAGAGACAAACGAGGGGTGTTAAAACTGAATTTCTTAAAGATGGGGAAGCAAATGTTGGATTTCAACTACATCGGAATCCATAGAAAATAGGCAATGTCCTGATAGATCTCGCCCGGCATGCTCTTCCTTCCTGAAAGACGAACCCGCGGCCCTTCCCGGCCCCTACCCGCCGTCGAGGAGGGCGGGCAGGCCGTTCCCCCCGGCGAAGTCGGGGAAGAGGTGATCGGGCCCGGCCCGGGCGAGCTCCTCGAGAGAGTCTCCCCCGGTGGCGACGGCGACGACGCGCGCGCCCGCGGCGCGCCCGGCCTCCACGTCGAGGCGGGTGTCCCCGACCACCCAGCGGACGATCTCGGCCCCCGGGCTCCGCTCGCGGGACCGCTCCTCCCCCCGGCGGAAGCCGGCCTCGATGAGCCCGGCGCGGTCCGCCGCGTCGGAGCCGAAGCCGCCGAAGGGGAAATACCGGTTCAGCTCGCCGCGCTCGAGCTTGATGCGCGCGCCGCGCTCGATGTTGCCCGTCCCCAGGCCCAGCGCCACGTCCTCCCGCTCCCCGAGAGCGTCCAGAACCTCGGGGATTCCCGGCAGGAGACGGTAGTCGGCCGACTCGGCCACGGCGCCCGGGAGGCGCTCGAGGTAGCGGTCGAGGAGCCGGCGGATCTCCTCCTCCGTTCCCTCGCGGCCGAGGCCGTTCCGGAACATGTCGGCGCAGATCAAGGCGTCTGTCCTGCCGTGGGCGCGGACTCCCTCCATCGCTCCGGCGGCGCCGAAGAGGGCCTCGAAGGCCTCCTCCAGCGCGCGGCCCCCCGCCCCCCCGCTCAGGAGGAGGGTGCCGTCCACGTCGAAGAGGAGAATGTGAAGACGGGAGGCCATGCCCTGTTCGCGTCTCATCGTGGTTGGCGCGAAATACGGGGCCGCTCCTGCGGCGGCCCGCGCCCATGGTATATCATGGGAGGACAAACCGCCGAAAACACCGGCCCCAAGCGGGGCAGGCAGGACCCCAAGCGGGGCAGACCGGCCCCAAGCGGGACGGGCCAGAGGAGAACCGCATGGCCGAGGCGAGGTCCGCCGTCGTGACGGGGGGGAACAAGGGGGTCGGCCTCGGGGCCTGCCGCCTCCTGGCGCGGGCGGGCGTGCGCGTCGCGCTCACCGCGCGGGACCCGGACCGGGGCGCCGCCTCCCGCAGAACGCTCGCGAAGGAAGGCCTCGACGTCCTCTTCCACCCCCTGGACGTGACCGACGGGGAGAGCGTCGCGCGGCTCGCCGAGTGGGCCCAAAAGGAGCTCGGCGGGCCCGACATCCTGATCAACAACGCCGCCATCCTCCTCGACAGGGAGCGCCTCGGGCTCGACGTCGGGATCGATTCGGTCCGCGAGACGATGGAGACGAACCTCTACGGGCCGCTCCGCCTCTGCCAGGCCCTGGCCCCCGGGATGAAGCGCCGCCGCTACGGGCGCATCGTCAACGTTTCGAGCTGGTTCGGCGGGCTCGAGGGGATGGAGGGCGGCTACCCCGGCTACCGGATCTCGAAGACCTGCCTCAACGCCCTGACGTGCATCCTCGCCGCCGAGCTGCGGGGGGGGGACATCCTGGTGAACGCGGCCTGCCCGGGCTGGGTGCGCACCGACATGGGCGGCCGCAGCGCGCCCCGCTCCCCCGAGGAGGGGGCGGACACCCCGGTCTGGCTCGCCCTCCTGCCCAAGGGCGGCCCGACGGGCGGATTCTTTCAGGACAGGAAACCCCACCCTTGGTGATTTTCGGGAAGAAGAAGAACGCGGCCGAGGAGCGGGTCGCCCTCGTCACGGGCGCCAACCGGGGGATCGGGCTTGAGATCTGCCGCCAGCTCACGCGCAAGGGGCTGCGCGTCGTCCTGACGGCGCGCGACGCGAAGAAGGGAAAGGCCGCCTGCGCGAGGCTGGGCAAGGAGGGGATCGAGGTCTTCTTCCAGCGGCTCGACGTCACCGAGGCGGAGAGCGTCCGCCGGGCGGCGGAATCGGTCGAGAAGGAGTTCGGGCGGCTCGACATCCTGGTGAACAACGCCGGGATCAACGTCCACCGGGGCGCGAACGCCCTCAACCTTCCGGTGGAGGTATTGCGCGAGACGATGGAGGCGAACGCCTACGGCCCCCTCCTCCTCTGCCAGACGTTTCTGCCCCTCCTGAAGAAGAGCCCCGCCGGGCGGGTCGTGAACGTATCGAGCGGGCAAGGGTGCATGAACACCATGGGGAGCGGGCAGCCCGCCTACCGCATCTCGAAGGCCGCCCTGAACGCGGTGACGCGGATCCTGGCGGACGAGCTTCGGGGGACGGGCATCCTGGTGAACTCGGTGCACCCGGGCTGGGTGCGCACCGACATGGGCGGACGGCACGCCTCCAAGTCGGTCGAGGAGGGGGCCGACACCCCGGTCTGGCTCGCCCTCCTCCCCGAGGGCGGCCCGACGAGCGGGCACTTCCGCGACCGGAAGCCGGCGGCGTGGTAAAAAGGCCCTGATGGGCGCCCCGCTCGGCCGCGCGGGGCCCGAGGGAGGGAAACGGATGCGCGAGGAGATTTCCGCTTTGCGGGCGGGGCTGGCCGCCGACCCGGACCAGATCGCCGAGGAGATGGCCGACTTCCCGGAGGCGGAGTTCGCCGAGGCGAGGGACGCGCCCGTCTGGGCCCG
>JAZGDQ010000246.1:0-2375 GCA_036477985.1 bacterium | reverse complement strand
GGCGATGTTCGGGTTGCTCAGCAGGGAGAGGATCTTCTGGCGCCAAGTGGCCTGGAGGAAGATCTTCCGCGCGCCCCGGGTGGCGAGGACGATCTCGCGGCCCGAGGCCATCTTCACCTTCCGCCCGTCCACGGCGAGGAGGAGGGCGTCGACGTCCACCGCCACCAGGTCGATGACCTTGAGGCGGAGCGCCTCGGACTCGTCCACCGAAACCGCCTCGCGCACGGCGCTCTCGGCCCATTCGGCGTTGCGCCCCGTCCGCGTGGCGATCGAGCGCGCGAAGGCGGCCACGTCGTTCATCACCTTTTTCCGCATGTCGCCCTTGATCTGGGAGCCCCCGCCGCCGACCGGGGAGGCGGCGCCGATGTTCGTCCCCGGCGCCATGGCCGCGATGTGGGCCGACATGGTGATGAATGTCCCCGCCGAGGCGGCCTGGGCGCCCCCGGGGGCGACGAAGACCGCCACGGGAACCGGGGAGGCGAAGATCGCCTTCACGATGGCGCGGGTGCTGGACACGAGGCCTCCCGGCGTGTCCAGCCGGATGATGAGAAGCTGGGCGCCGCGCTTCCTGGCCTCATCTAAGCCGTAGTTCACGAAGGAGGTCGAACCGGGAGATACGGCGTCCTCCACTTCGATCACGACGACGGGCTTCGTCCGCGCGGACACGCCCTGCGCGGAGGTGGAGTGGGGCGCCAGAGCCCACAGGAGCGCGGCGGAGGCGATGAGCCCCGCGTAAATATAGACGCGCCCTCGGGCGATCCGGGAGGACAGACGTTTTCTTGCCATTGGATTATCGATTCTCATTCGGCGGCCTCGGGATTGAATTCTCCCCCACGGGAGAAAGTTTAACATAAAGAAGCCCGCCCCAAGGGGCCCCGAAAAGGCCTCATCTCCCGAGTTCTAAGAGCACCTCGTCCACTATTCCCACCGCGGTGTCGATCTGACCCTCATCGACGATCAGCGGGGGCAGGAAGGCGAGCGCGTTCCGGTAGTGCCCCCCCGGATAGAGGAAAAGGCCTTTCCGGACGGCCAGCTCGCTCGCCTCCTTGGCGAGGGCCAGCGGCTCCCGCGTCTCCCGGTCCGAGACCAGCTCGGCCGCCAGCATGAGCCCCCGGCCGCGCACCTCCCCCACGGCGGGATGGCGCTCGGCCAGCTCCCCCAGCCGGGCCAGAAAATACTCGCCCAGCCCGGCGGCGCGTTCGGCCAGATTCTCTTCTTCGTACACCGCGATCGAGGCCAGGGCCGAGGCGCAGGACATGACGTTTCCGGCGTAGGTGCCCGTCTCGGTTCCGGGCCCGGAGGCGTCGGCGATCCCGGCCTTCGCCACGCACGCCGAGAGGGGAAGGCCGCCGGAAAGAGATTTTCCTAAAACAACCAGGTCCGGCTCGAAGCCCTCTTCATGCTGGTAGGCGAACATTTTTCCCGTGCGGGCAAAGCCGCTCATCACCTCATCCACGATGAGGAGAACGCCCCACCGGTCGCACAGCGCGCGGAGCGCCCGGAGAAAGCCCAGCGGCGCCGGGATCATCCCGCCGTTCCCCTGAACGGGCTCGATGATGATCGCGGCCACCTCCCCCCAGCCGCTGGCCGGGTTTTGGAGGAATTCCTCGATATAGGCGATGGTTTTTTCCGTGCACTCCCCCGGCTCCCGGCCCAGGGGACTCCGGTAGGGATGCGGAAAGGGGACGTGGTGCGCCCCCGGAACCAGCGCCCCGAGCCCCTCGCGCTGGCTCTTGCGCCCCATGAAGGGAAGCACCCCCAGGGTCCGGCCGTGAAAACCGCCCGTGAAGCCGACGACCTCGTGGCGCCCCGTGGCCCTGCGGGCGAGCTTGATGGCGGTCTCGGCGGCCTCGCTGCCCGAGGCGCCGAAAAGAACTTTTTTCGGCGAGGGACCGCCCACGAGGGAGAGGATTTTTTCCTGAAGCCGGGTACGCACCTCCGAGCCCAGGGACATGGCCTGGTGCAGCTCCCCGGCTTGCTCGCGGACGGCCTCGACCACCCTGGGGTGGCAGTGGCCCGCGTTGAGGGAGCCAAAGCCCGCGACGAAATCCAAAAACACGTTTCCGTCCACGTCCTCCACCGCCGCGCCCGAAGCGCGCCGGGCGATCACCGCCTCCGGGCTCATTCCGAAAGTAAGCCCCGCGCGGCCCTCGGAGACGCGGAGCCTTTCGAGCCCGGCGCGGGTCTTGGGGCCGGGATGCGGAACACGGATTTTGGGCGCTTCCATGGTTTCTCCCCGGTTCATGGCGTGGGAAATTTTCCGGTATCGCGATTGTATCACCACCCGCCCGCACCCGCCCGCGCACGCCCGCGAATTCCTTCCTGGGGGCGGCACCCGGCCGCGGGGGAGGGAGGGCTCCGGGGGATTTCGTTGC
>JAZGDQ010000245.1:0-10591 GCA_036477985.1 bacterium | reverse complement strand
GGACTTGCAGAGCGAGACGGCCATGTTGGAGTTTCGCCTGGTGGCGGGCGAGGACGAGGTGGCCGCGGAGTTCTCCCGGCGCCTCCAGGCCCATATTCGGCGCTCGGGGAAGAGCTCCCACCTCAAGCGCCGCCTCCGGGAGCGGAGCGACCGTTACCGCTCCTGGGACCCATCGGTCTACGTGCAGGAGCCCAACATCAAGGAGAGCGCGGGCGGCTTGCGTGACCTGCACATGGTCCTGTGGCTCGCCCGCGTCTTCGGCGCCGAGGGGCTCGAGGGGATCCGGGAGATGGGGCTGATGCCCGCCGCCGAGTGCGGGCGCGCGCGCGAGGCCTACGATTTTCTCCTGCGCGTGCGCGCCCAACTCCACATCCAGGCCGGCGCGAAGAACGACCAGCTCACCTTCACCGCCCAGGAGGAGGCCGCCCCCGCCCTCGGCTACGCGGACGAGGAGAGCGCCACCGCCAGCGAGCAGATCATGCGCGACTACTTCCTGCGCGCCCGCATCCTCCACACCTTCTCGCGCGATTTCTTCGACGCCCTGGAGGAGCGGCTGCGCGCCCAGCGGTGGGTGAAGCGCCGCCCCCGCATCGAGCCGCTCACCGGCGGGCTCGCCCTTCGCGAGTACCACTCCATCGTCCTCGACGGGGAGGGAGAGGAGGTGCTCGACGCCCCGTCCGGCCTGATGCGCGTCTTCGAGCTGCAGTACCGCTACGGGTGTCAGCTCTCGCCCGAGCTGCGCGCCTTCGTGCGGGGCCACCTCGATTCGGCGGACGAGGCCTTTCTCGCCTCCCCCGAGGTGCGCGAGAGCTTCTTCCAGATCCTGGGCGGGAAGGCCGGGGTGGCCAAGACGCTGCACGAGATGCACGAGCTGGGCTTCCTGGGCCGCTATCTGCCCGAGTTCGACCCCCTCACCTGCTTCGTCCAGTACGACCAGTACCACCGCTACACGGCCGACGAGCACACCCTGGTGGCCATCGCCGCCCTGGACGAGCTGGCCTACACGAAGGAGATTCCGCTTCAGGAGCTCGCCCACCTCCACCGGGAGATGGAGCGGACCCACGTCCTGCGCCTGGCGATTCTGCTCCACGACATCGGGAAGGCGCGGGGGCCGCGCCATGTCCACAAGAGCGCCGCCCTCTTGCCCGATATCATCCTCCGCCTCGGGTTGCCGGCCGACGAGGGAAGGGTGATAGAATTCCTCGTCACGAACCACCTGGAGATGGGCCACACGGCCGAGCGGCGCGACCTGGAAGATCCTCTTCTCATCCGGAATTTTGCCGAAAAGGTGGTGACGGCCGAGCAGCTCCAGATGCTCTATCTGCTGAGCTACGCCGACGTGAGCGCCGTGGCGCCCGGCATCTGGAGCGAGTGGCGCGGCGCGCTCATGCACGAACTCTACGCAAAGACCCTGCTGGTCCTCGAGACGGGCGAGGCCGCCGTCCGCGCGCGCCGGCGCGAGGAGGTCCTCACCCAGGTCCACCTCGAGGCGCGGGCCGCCTCGAGCCGGGTGGAGGAGGAGGAGATACGGCGCCACCTCGAGGGGATGCCCGAGCGCTACCGCGTGGGCTCGGCGCCGCAGGACATCCTGCGGGACATCGAGATGGGCCGCCGGCTCCGGGAGGAGGGGCGCCGCTGCGCGATCGACATCACCCACCGCCGCCGCCTGGGCAACACCCGCCTCATCATCGTCTGCCAGGACCGGATCGGCCTCTTCGCCCTCATCGCCGGCACGCTGGCCGCCTTAGACCTCAGCATCCTGGGGGCGAAGGTGTCCACCCGCGAGGACGGCCTGGTGGTCGACGCCTTCCAGGTGGTGGACGCTGCGGGCAAGGCCGTCACCGACGACGCCCTGTGGGAGAAGTTCCGCGAGGCGATGGAGGCCCTCCTCGCCGGGGAGATGGAGCTGGAGGACCTCCTGCGGAAGAACCGGCGCTACCTGCGTCCTAAGCACAAGGCTTCGGAGGGCGTCCAGGTCCTGGTGGAGTACGATCTGGCGGCGAGCGAGGACGCCACCGTGCTCGATATCGTCACGCCCGACCGCCACGGCCTGCTCTCCCAGATCGCGCACTTCCTGGCCGAGGAGGGGCTTTCGATATCGCGGGCGAAGATTTCGACCGAGGGCCCCCGCGCCGTCGACGTGTTCTACGTGACCGACGCCCAGGGCCGAAAGATCGAAGATCACGCCCGCCTCCACGAGTTGTGCGAGCGCCTGACGAGGACCCTGGCCGGAGAGCCGCAGGCCGGAGCGGCCGTCTCCTAGGGGGCATCCCGGCGCCGCCGCGGGGGGAAGCGGGGCGCCGTCTCGAAACGGAATTTCAGAAAGGGGTCTTCGGCCGCGGCCAGGCGATCCGGGCCGGCCCCCGCGCCATCAATTCACTTACATCGAAGAGAAGGAGTTCGGAAAATGGCCACAAGAGGAAAGAAGAGCGGCTCGGGGAAATCTGCCGCGCCCATGGGGGCTTCGGACGTCCTGAGGCTGGCGAAGGACGCCGGAGCCCAAATCGTGGACTTCCGCTTTTGCGACCTGCCGGGGATCTGGCAGCACTTCTCCTCTCCGATCCACACCTTGGGGGCCGACACCTTCGAGGAGGGGGTGGGGTTCGACGGCTCGAGCATCCGGGGATTCCAGTCCATTGACGAGAGCGACATGCTCCTCATGCCGGACCCGAAAACGGCCTTCATCGATCCCTTCCTCGAGACGCCGACCCTCATCCTCATCTGCGACATCAAGGACCCGATCACCCTCGAGCTATACTCGCGCGATCCGCGGAACATCGCGATCAAGGCCGAGCGCTATCTCAACTCGACCGGAATCGGGGACACGGCCTTCTTCGGCCCCGAAGCCGAGTTCTTCGTCTTCGACGACGTGCGCTACACCCAGGCCGAGAACCACGCCTTCTACGAGGTCGACTCGGTCGAGGGCGCCTGGAACATGGGCTCCGACGAGGGGCCGAACCTGGGCCACAAGCTCCGCTACAAGGAGGGCTACTTCCCCGTCCCGCCCTCCGACACCTTCCAGGACATGCGCTCCGAGATGACCCTGACCATGGAGCAGATCGGCGTCGAGGTGGAGGTGCACCACCACGAGGTGGGAACGGCCGGCCAGGGCGAGATCGACATGCGCTTCGACACCCTGCTCACGATGGGCGACAAGCTGCTCAAGTACAAGTACGTCGTGAAGAACGTCGCCCGGCGCCACGGGAAGACGGCCACCTTCATGCCCAAGCCCATCTTCATGGACAACGGCTCGGGGATGCACGTCCACCAGAGCATCTGGAAGAAGGGGAAGAACCAGATGTTCCGGTCGGGGACCTACGGGGACCTGAGCCAGACGGCGCTCTACTACATCGGCGGGCTGCTGAAGCACACCCCGGCGCTGCTCGCCTTCACGAACCCGACGACGAACAGCTACCGCCGGCTCGTGCCCGGCTACGAGGCTCCCATCAACCTTGTTTACAGCTGCCGGAACCGCAGCGCCTGCGTGCGCGTGCCGATGTACTCCCACAGCGAAAAATCCAAGCGCGTCGAGTTCCGCTGCCCGGACGCCTCCTGCAACCCCTACCTGGCGTTCTCGGCCATGCTCATGGCGGGCATCGACGGGATCCAGAACAAGATCCTCCCGCCCGAGCCCATCGACAAGAACCTCTACGACCTCGAGCCCGAGGAGAAGGCCCAGGTCCAGCAGACGCCGGCGAGCCTGGAGGAAGTGCTCGACGCCCTGGAGGCGGACCGCGACTTCCTGCTCAAGGGAGACGTCTTCACCCAGGACGTGATTGACACCTGGATCGAGTACAAGCGCGAGAGCGAGGTGGACGCCGTCCGAATCCGACCCCACCCCTACGAGTTCGTCCTCTACTACGACATCTAGAGCAGAACCGCTCAAGAGAAAGCCCCCCGGGCCGCCTTGGCCCGGGGGGCTTTTTTTGTCCGCCGCGCGGGGGGGCCCCGCGATTCCGGAGTCCGATTCAATCCTCATCGAGGCGGAAGGGGGCGGACGCCTCTCCCTCGGCTCCGGGCGCCCCGCCGCCCCCGCCGCCCACTCCCGGGGGCAGGAGGATGACGTGGACCTCGCGCGGGCCGTGCACCCCCCGGATGAGGGTGAGCTCGATGTCGGCCGAGCCGCTCGGCCCCGTGATGAAATTCACGCAGCTCGGCCCCCCCGGCCGCGCCGGATCGAGCGCCTGCGAGAGCAGGGGGCTCAGCGCCGAGAGATGGCGGAGGATCCGCTCCTCGGGCACGAGGGCGACGTGCACCTCGGGGAGGAGGGAGTGGAGACGCGGCGTCTGCGGCCCGCTCAGGAGGACGAGCGAGCCCGTCTCGGCCACCGCCCAGGCGCAGCCCGTCACACCGACGCCGGCCCGAGCGAGGGCGTCGCGCCCATCGCTTCCGCCCTCCCTTTCGGACTCCGGCCCGAGGATCTCGAAGCCCGCCTCGGCCAGCCACTGTGCGGCGGGGAGGGGGAGGTCCCCGCTCACGGCGACGGGGCGGTCGGGCCAGGCGCTGGCGAGCTCGAGGAGGAGCGCCTTCGCCTCCTCGAGGGAGGAGGCCCGGTGCGCGTTTCCGCCCACCGCCTCCAGCTCGGCCCCGAAGCGCGCCGGCGGGTCCTCCACCTCGACCTCGGGTAGCAGCCCCGCGGGGGCCTCCACCCGGTCGTGGACGAGCCCTTGGCCGAAGGCGAGGGCGCGCCGCGTCCGCTCCAGGTAGGAGGGCGAGTCCCCGGATGGTGAGGCCCCGGATGGGCCTCCCGCCCCGGCCGCCTTCGCCGGGCGGGCCCTCATGCGCTCTCGCCAGCGGGCGCGGAAGCTCTTGCGCGCGGGGAGGGGCAGCTCCCGTCCCTTGGTCCAGGACCCGAGGGGGCCGGGAAGCCAGTCCACCTTTCCCCGGCGGGAGAAGGGCCGGAGCAGCCAGGGGAGGAGGGAGAAGCCGGTCTCCCAAATCATGGGGCGCCGCATGGCGAAGCCGACGAGGCGGAAGGCGAGGCGCTCGGCGAGGGGGATGCGCCCCTGGGTCGCGCGCACCTCGCGCATCTCGATCAGCATCCGTGGAATGTCCACCAGGACGGGGCAGACCTCCTGGCAGGCGCCGCACAGGCTCGAGGCCGCCGGAAGCTCGCCCGAGACCTCCATTCCGCGGAGCATCGGGCTCAGGATCGAGCCGATCGGGCCGGCGTAGACCGAGTCGTAGGTGTGGCCGCCCACCGTCTGGAAGACCGGGCAGGCGTTGAGGCAGGCGCCGCAGCGGATGCAGTGGAACGCCTCCTGGAAGGGCCCCCCGAGGTGGCGCGAGCGGCCGCCGTCGAGAAGGACGAGGTGGACCTCCTCGGGGCCGTCCGCCTCCCCCGGCGCGCGCGGTCCGGTGAGCATGGTGAAGTAGTTCGTGATCTTCTGGCCCGTGCCGCTGCGCGGGAGGACGGCCAAGAGGGTGAGGCAGTCCTCCACGGTGGGAACCACTTTTTCGAAGCCCATGATGGCGACGTGGACCTTGGGCAGGGAGGTGACCATGCGGCCGTTCCCCTCGTTCGTGACGAGGCACAGGGTTCCCGTCTCGGCGACGGCGAAGTTGACGCCGCTGATCCCCATGCCGGCGCGGAGGAAATCCTCGCGGAGCTTGCGCCGGAAGAGGCCGACGAGGACGCTCGGGTCGTCGCCCGCCGCGGGGTCCACGTGCTCGGCGAAGACCCGCGCCACCTGGGCGCGCGTCTTGTGGATGGCCGGGGCGATGAGGTGGCTCGGCGCCTCCCGGTCCATCTGGATGAGCCACTCCCCCAGGTCGGTTTCGACCGGGGTGATCCCGGCGCGCTCGAGATGATCGTTCAGCTCGATCTCCTCGGAGGCCATCGACTTGCTTTTGACGGTGAGCGTGACGCCGTGGCGGCGCGCGATGGAGAGGACGGCCTCGACCGCCGCCGCCGCGTCGGGCGCCTCGTGGACCTGAACGCCCCGGCGCGCGAGGCGCCCGAGGAGGGTCTCGAGGTGGCGGTCCAGCTCATCGAAGGTGCGCCGCCGGATCTCGCGGGCCCTGGCCCGCAGGGCGAGAGGGGCGGCGGTGGAGCGGAAGGCCTCCTCGCGCCGATCGCCGAAGGCGCCCGTCGCCGCTCGGAGGGCCTCCTTCAGGTGGGGGTCGGCCATGGCGGTCGTTGCCCGCACGTTGAAGGGGGTGCTCACGGCGGGCCCTCCCGCGGGAGGGCGCCGCCGGGCCAGCCGGGCGCGCCGGGGCCGGCGAGGGCCTGGGCGAGGTGGAGGAGGCGCACGGGCGAGCGGCGGCGCTGGAGCCCGCCCCCGATCTGGAGCATGCACCCCGCATCGGCCGCCACGATCCAGTCCGCCCCGGCCGATTCGGCCGCGTCGAGCTTCGCGTCGAGCATGGCGCAGGAGATTTGGGGATATTTCACCGCGAACGATCCCCCGAAGCCGCAGCAGCGGTCGCAGCCGGCCATCTCGACGCGCCTCTCGGCGGCCTCGTCGAGCAGCCGCCGGGGGGCCTCCCGCTCCCCCAGGCCGCGGAGCAGGTGGCAGGAGTCGTGGTAGACGGTCGTGCCCGGGAGGGGGGCGGCCGCCCCGCCGCCCCCGAAGCGGTCGAGGAACTGGGAGACCTCGTACACCCGGGCCGCCACCCCCTCGGCGCGCTCGCGCAGCCACGGGTCGTCGGGAAAGAGGGTGGGCAGGACGCAGCGCAGCATCCAGCAGCACGAGCCCGAGGGGACGACGATGGGCCCTTCCCCCTCGAGAAGGTCGAGCTGGCGCGAGAGCGTCTTTCGCGCCTCCCCGCGGAAGCCGTTGTTGAAGTGGGGGAGTCCGCAGCAGGTCAGCCCTTCGGGGAAGTCCACCTCCGCCCCCGCCCGCTCGAGGAGATGGACGGTCGCCTCCCCGACCTCGGGAAAGAAGTGATCGACGAGGCAGGTGGCGTAGAGGGTGACGCGGAGGGGAGGGGAGGGCGCGTCTCCTCTTTCCTCTCCTCCCGCTCCCCCGCGCGGGGGGGGAGGGCCGGCTGGATTCGTCGTCATTGCGCTCTCCCATCCCCTTCGGCGGGGAGGAACGATGGCGGTGAACGGTTATCTTAGCATCGAAATCCCCTCGGCGGGATGGGGGGAGGAGGTGTGGGGAAGGCGAGGGAAGGCGGGGGGGGAATTGAAGCCGCCCGGCCAAGGTGTTAGCCTCGCGGGGCCGCCCACGGGGCCCCGCCGCCGCCGCCGCCGCCCGCTTCGGGCGCCGCGGGGGCCGCCGACAAGGGAGAGGATTCCGTGTTCCGGAAGAAGCGATACGTGCTCGTTTGCACGAACGAGCGCGAGCCCGATAATCCCAAGGGCAGCTGCGCCGCCTGCGGCTCGGCCGAGCTGCGCGAGCGGCTCAAGGAGCTGATCGAGAAGAAGGGGCTGAAGGGCAGTTCCCGCATCCTGAAGACGAGCTGTCTCGACACCTGCGAGAACGGCCCCACCGTGTGCGTCATGCCGGACAACGTCTGGTACGGGGGCGTCCGCCTCGAGGACGCCGAGGAGATCGTCGATCGCCATCTCGGGGAGGGCGTCCCCGTCGAGCGGCTGCTGATGCCCGAGGGGCCGAGCGGCCTCTCCCTCCTCTAGCCCCCTCCCTCTTTCTCCCTCCTCCCGTATTCCGCAGGACCCCGAAGCCGCACTCCGCGCCC
Organism: bacterium; assembly: GCA_036477985.1. Taxonomy (GTDB): domain Bacteria; phylum UBA8248; class UBA8248; order UBA8248; family UBA8248; genus JAZGDQ01. Next base: position 2,947 of record JAZGDQ010000245.1, on the reverse strand, counting down.
GAAGTCTCGCCCGAGGGCGCGCGCGCCCAAACATCCCCGCGCGGCCGCCGCCCCCGTGGGGCCGGCGCCTCCGCGCGAAGGTCTCCCCCCCGCGCCGCCGGGGCTGTCCTTCAACTCCCGCCGCCCCCGGCGGGAATGCCGCTAGGTGAGGTTGACGAGGGTCTGGAGGAGTTCGTTCCCGGTGGTGATGAGGCGGGAGTTCGCCTGGAAGGCCTGTTGCTGGAGGATCAGCTCGACGAATTCCTCGGCGATGTCCACGTTCGAGATCTCAAGACTCCCGGAGAGCACGGGGCCGGTTCCGCCCGGATCGGGAACGGTGATGAGCGCCGCGCCGGATTCGATCGACTCCTGGAAGAGGGTGTCTCCGAGGGCTTCGAGTTGGGCCGGGGAGGCGAAGCGGGCGAGGGCGAGTTGGCCGATCGAGGCGCTCAGCCCGTTGGAGAATTTCGCGATGAGGGAGCCGTTCGTGTCGATCTCGATCGTGAGGAGGCTTCCCTTTTGAATTCCGTCGGTCACGACGTTGCCGATAGAGAAGGGGTTGCTGAACTGGACGATGCCGTCGTCGCCCGTTCCGCCGTCGGTCGTGATCGAGGTGCCGAAGTTGAAGGTGACGGTCTGCTCCTGGTCGGGGAAGTTCACGCCGTCGAGGGAGGAGAAGTTGAGGATTCCGGTCCCGGCGGTGGTCGACTCAACGTCGAGAAGTCCGTCCTGGGTGAACCGCAGCTGGCCGCTGGCCACTTCTTCAAAAACACCGTCCGGCGTCGGCCCCGCCAGATCCTCGCCCTTGAAGGCGACGTGCCACTCCCAGTTGTTGTCCCCGATCTTCCTGAAGAAGAGGGTGGCGAGACGGCGGTTTCCGAGGGAGTCTATCACGCTGGCGGTCGAGCTGGAGCTGCTGGTGGCGATCGGGTCGTTGATGTCGAAGCCGCCGAGGCCCGCGCGCGCTATGCCGGCGTCGAAGGCCATCGTGGCCGCGAGGGTTCCGCCCGTGACGGCGATTGCCCTCGCGGCGACGGGAACCGAGGGCGTCGCCGTGTTCGAGGGCTGCTGGATGGTGCGGGCGCCGCCGGTGAGGGGGCTGAAGATCTCGAACCGGTTGAAGGCGCTGCCCTGGTTGTAGGTGACCCTGACGCCCCGGAAGTCGGGGGAGACGGCCTCGATCGCGAGCTCGATGGCCCGGCTCAGCCCGCCGCCGGTGTAGTTGCCCTGCGGAATCGTGACGTTCACCAGGACGCCGTCGATGGTGACCGAGAGGGTGTCGTTCACGCCGGTGAAGACGTTGAACGCCACGCTCAGGTCGCTCACGTCCTGATTGCCCGGGAGGAGCTCGCCCGAGGAGGAGGCGATGAACCCGAGCAGGGCGGAGGCGTTCGAGGCGGTGTCGTCGTGGCGCAGCGTGATCGAATTCGCGTTGTCGACGGTGTTGTCGATGAAGAATTTATTGCTGTTCGAGTTGTAGGTGACCTTGTATTGATCGATGGAGCCGTTCTTCGCCTCCAACGCCTGCTTGACGGCGGCGGCGAGGGTGGCGCCGTCAATCGCGGCGCCCGAGGTCAGCCCGCCGTCGGTGATGAGATTCGCCGTGATGGGCCCCGAGACGTTGCTCGCCTCGAAGACGAGCTGGTCGTTCTGGCCCTGGATGACGCGGAACTCATCACGCTTGACGTCGGAGACGAACGAGGCGGGAGAGCCTTTGATTTCGAAGGAGGAGTCGAAATTGCCGAGGAAGGAGAGGCGGGTGGAGGGGATGCCCACCGAGAAGCCCGCGGCGAAGGAGAGATCGCCGAGCACGGTTCCCACCACGTTCTCGGAGACGGTGAAGCCCTGGACGCGCTTCTGGGAGGAGGTGTGCACCAGGAAGCGATCGGAGCTGATGGTGAAGGTGCCGGCGCGGGTGAAAACCGGAGCTGTGTCGCCCGGTCCCTTGAGAATGAAGAGCTCATTCCCCTGAATGACCGAGTCGAGGGCGTTGTCGCTGGGCTGAAAACCGCCCGAGGTGAAGATCCGCTGGATGACGGGGCGGGAGGCGCCGGTCCCGAGCTGATCCGAGGGGCCGCCGCCCACGAGGTGGGTGGAGAAGGACTCCCGATCCAGCGACCGGCTCTTCTTGAAGCCGACCGTGCTCAGGTTCGCCATGTTGTTGCCGATGACCTGGATGGCGGTCGTGGCGTTTCCCATGGCGCCGGCGGCCATTCCAAAGCCGGGAAAGATGCTCATTGCGGTCCTTCCTCCCGGTGGCCTCCCGCCCGCAAGTGCGGGGGAGGGCGTGGGGTCGAATCGCTCCCTGCGGGGCAGGGCGGGTCATGGCCGCGCCGCCGCGGGGGCTTCATCCGGGGAATGAGGAAGCAAGGCTTGTGCCGAAACGGATGGGGACGGAATAATCCTTTTGAATCAATGCGTTTTCGGGAGCGCCCCTTGCCGGCCCGGCCCCGTCGCGGGGGAAAAAAGGGAGGGGGAGGGGGAAAGATTTTCCCGTCTATGCCGGGCATTTGCAAAATTTCGGCGCGTTGACGGGAATCGGGAGACGGCGCGTTGACGGGAATCGGGAGACTCTGTAGCCTGTTTTCCTCCCCATAGGGAAGAATATGCCCTTCCGTCTTGGGAATCGGCATAAGGCGCATGAGGCAGCGGGGTGGAGGCCTCCGGCGGGCCGGCGCAGCCGCCGCGCGGGCGGCCCTCCTCCTCACGGGCAGTGGAAGCGGACAACTCATCGCGGGCCGCGCCCTCTCCCGGGAGCTCCCCGGGTCGGGCGCCGCGGGCCGTTCGTTTTCGTGAAAAGGAGGCATGGACATGAGACGATTTATCGCGATCGCCCTCTTCTCCCTGGCGGCGGCCGGGCTGGTTTCTCCCGCCCCGGCAAGCGCGGCGGAGTTCCCCTGCCGGGCCGTGAAGCTCATCGTTCCCTGGAAGGCGGGAGGAGGCACCGACGTCATCTTCCGCGTGGTGG
>JAZGDQ010000244.1:0-4155 GCA_036477985.1 bacterium | reverse complement strand
AAGGGCGAATATTCCGCCCCGGCGGGCAGGCGCTCGGCCCAGCGGGGGGGCATGCGCCCCGGCAGGAGGACGTGCGCCCCGGCGGGCAGGCTCTCGGCCCGGCGGGCATGCGCCCGCCACAGGCTATTTCTTCTTCGGCGGGATGTGGCGCACCTTGCGCATCTTGCTCATGGGCTTGAGGGAGCGGAGGTAGGCGACGATGGCGTCCAGATCCGCGCGCGCAATGTTCTTGTAATAGGAGTAGCCCATGGGGGGCAGCATATTTTCCCCGGTGGCCCGCTGGCCGATGGTGATGGCGAGCTTGATCTGGCGGTCCGTCCATTTGCCGATCCCGGCCTCCGGGTGGGGGGTGATGTTGGCGGAGAAGGACGCGCCCCAGGGGCCGTCGAAGCGGAAGCCGCCCGCCCCGAGCTGGTTCTTGTAATCGCGCCGCCCCTTGATCATGGGCGTGTGGCAGAGGACACAGTGGCCGGCCGGGCCGGCGAGGTACTTTCCGTAGCGGACCTTGTCGCTGCGGGAGACCTCGGCGACGCTCTTCACGGGCGGCCCGTAGGCCTTCGGGAGGGGGATCCGGTAGACCGACTTGGGGACCTTGTTCTTCACCGGCTTGACCGAGCGGAGGTAGGCCACGATGGCCTTGACGTCACGATCCGACATTCCGCGTAAGGCGCCGACCGGCATGGGCGGGCCGATGATGGAGCCGTCCGGGCGCTTCCCCTCCCGGATGGCGGCGATGATCTGCGCGTCCGTCCAGCTCCCGATGCCCGTCTCCTTGTCCGGCGTGATGTTGGCCGCATAGGCGGTGAACGGCTTCTCGTCGAACACGTTTCCCCCGGCCAGCTCCCTGCCGGTGTCCGGATTTCCCCGTTTCTTGGGCGTGTGGCAGTTCCCGCAGGCGACGATGCTCTTCATGAGATAGGCGCCGCGCTCGAGGAGCGTCTCACCCGAGGCCCCCCCCGCCGCGCCGAGCGAGACGGCCAGAGCGAGGGCGGAGCCGAGAGCCAGCTTGCAGGTTCGCATCATCCCATTCTCCTCTCAGAGTTCGCCCGCGGGCCGTATCGTCCTCTTCCGCCCATTCACCGGGCGCGGAGGCGGACGCCCCTCCCCCCCCGAGGAGGGAGCGGATATCCGGCGCAAGGCGATGTGACGCAGCAATCCCGCTATATTCGGTCAAACGGGTCCGAAATTCAAGCCGAAGGCGGGGGCCTTTTCATGCGCCCCGGGAGCGGGGAGAATGGGCGCCGCCCCGCCGGGATCGGCCCCAAACCGCCGGGGGCGGCTGGAAACTCTTTCTTTCATCACGCGAGGACACTTCATGTGCGCGAAGCGATTCATCGATCTCAGCACGCCGATGGCGAACGGCTCCCATGAGCCCCGCCCCCCCGAGGTGAACTACGTCGACCACCGCGCCGGCGCCGCCAAGGCGGCCCAGAACTGGGGCATCAAGCCCGAGGAGCTGCACGACGGCCTCTCGGGCGCGATGGAGTTCATCACCGTCTCCACCCACTCCTCCACCCACATGGACGCCCCCTACCACTACGGGCCGGAGGTGGGGGGCGCCCCCGCCCGGCGGATCGACGAGATCCCCCTCGAGTGGTGCTTCGGGGACGGGGTGGTCCTCGACCTGCGCCACAAGAAGACGGGCGAGTACATCACGGCGGCCGACATCGAGGCCTGCCTGGAGAAGATCGGCTACGAGATCAAGGAGGGGGACATCGTCCTCCTCTGGACGGGCACGGACGAGAAGCGCGCCGACCCGAACTACTCCGAGCTCCACCCCGGGATGAGCATCGAGTCGACCGAATACCTCCTCGACCGCGGGGTGCGCGTCATCGCCATCGACGCCTTCGGCTTCGACCGCCCCTTCAGCGTCCAGATCCCCGAGTTCAAGGCCGGCGACCGGGAGGCCCTCATGCCCTGCCACCACATCCTGGGCCGGCGGCGCGAGTACATCCAGATCGAGCAGATCGCCAACATCGGCGCGATCCCCCGTCCCCACGGATTCCAGATCGCCTGCTTCCCGATCAACATCGAGCGGGCGAGCGGGGGCTGGGTGCGCCCGGTCGCCATCGTCGAGGAGTGAGCGGAGGCGCCGGTCTCACCTCTCCCGCCGCATCGCCCGCGGCGACCGCATCGCCCGCGGCGACCGCCCCGCCCGCGGCGCCCGCCCCGCCCGTTTCCCGGCCTTCCGGGCGGGGGCCTTCCGGGCGGGGGCCTTCCGGGCGGGGGCCTTCCGGGCGGGACGGACCCCCTGGGGCAGGGCGTCCGCCTTCTTCCCGCGCTTGAGGGTGGGGAAGACCTCCTGGGCCGTCCGCGCCGCCATGGCGACATAGGGGGCCCCGCAGTAGGTGTACATCTGGAGGATGACCTCCATGATCTCCCGCTTGGTGGCGCCGCAGTTCCAGGCCGCCTGGATGTGGGTGCGCACCATGGGCAGCGCGTTCGTCACGACCAGGGCCGAGATGGCGCACAGCTCGCGCGTCTTCTGGGGGATCACGTTCCGGTCGTAGAGCCCTCCATAGCAAAAATCCATGAACAGGCGCATGAAGTCGGGATCGCACGCCGCGAAGTTCTCGGCGACCCCCTCCACGTACTCCCGGCTCCACAGGCGGCTCCCCCGGGCCATTGCGCGCGCGGGGATCTTCAACTTCCGTTTGGGCGCCATTTCTCCCTCCTTGGGTGGGGCTTAAAAGACCGATGCACCCCGGCAGGATAACCGGAAACGCGCGGGCGCGCCGCTGCGAGAGGGAGGATGATCCGCTTTCGGACACTTCTGGATTCGGCGGGGGCGTTTCGAGGGGGGGGTTCGAGGGGAGGGTCGGCGCCGGGCGGGCGCCGCCGGGGCGGCCCGGGGCTACTCGGCCAGGGCGGCGAAGGGCGCCTCGCCGACGTACCGGGCCTGAATCTCCTCCATCTCCTTCATTTGATCGAAGAAGACGTCGATCACGCGGGAGTCGAAGTGGGTTCCCCGCCCCTCGCGCATGATCTCGAGGGTGACCTTGTTGGAGAAGGCGCTCTTGTAGGGGCGCGGGCTCGTGAGGGCGTCGAACACGTCGGCGACGGCGCAGATGCGCCCCCAGGCCGGGATGTCCTCTCCGGCCAGGCCGAGGGGATAGCCGCTCCCGTCCCATTTCTCGTGATGGGAGAGGGCGATCACCTCGCCCGCCTGGAGGAGCTCCGAGTTGGAGCCGCTCAGGATGCGCCCGCCGATGACGGTGTGGCGCTGCATGACCTTCCACTCCTCCTCGTCGAGCTTGCCCGGCTTGAGGAGGTTGTGGTCGGGGACGCCGAGCTTGCCCACGTCGTGCATGGGGCTGGCGTGGTAGAGCACCTCCACCTCCTTCGGCGGGAGGTCCAGGCCGCGGGCGATGGCCGAGGTGTAGGCCCCCAGCCGCTTGATGTGCGCCCCCGTGTCCTTGTCCTTGTACTCGGCCACCAGGGCGAGCCGCTGGATCGTCTCCAGGTGCGCGTCGTGGGCCATGCGCTGGGCGTTGGCCATGTCCTGAAGCGCCTGGCGCAGCGTGGCCGTCCGCTTGTCGAGCATCTCCTCCAGCTCCACCCGGTTCCGCTTTATCTCGTCCTGGGCCTCTTTCATCTTCATCATGAAGGAGGTGCGCAGGGCCAGCTCGGTCATGTCGATGGGCTTGGAGATGAAGTCGTTCGCGCCGACCTGGATGGCGCGAATGCGGTCCTCCCGGCTGTTGAGGGCCGTCACCATGATGACGGGAAGGTCCTCGGTCTCCGGGTCCTTCCGAATCTGCCTGAGCACGTCGAACCCGTTGATGCCGGGCATCACCACGTCGAGGAGCACCATGTCGAAGCCCAGCCGCAGCTTGGCCAGGGCCTCGAAGCCGTCCTGGGCGTCGTCGGGCTCGTGGCCCAGGGACTCCACCATGGACCGCATCACGAGCCGGGTCTTCGGGTCATCGTCCACGATCAGGATGCGTTTGGGGAAAGCCATTTTGGGATCTTTCTCATGGTTGGCGGACCCCCACGGGGGGCCCCTGGGCGCCGTGCGGCGGCATGCGCCCGCCGCGCTGAATGACGCGATATACAGAGGGAACATTCGCCCGGCCGGCCCGGATCCTCCGAAGCCGGATCGGGAGGAGCAGGGCGAACCTGCACCAATCCCCCCCCCAAAAGTATTTCTCTAAT
>JAZGDQ010000243.1:0-6159 GCA_036477985.1 bacterium | reverse complement strand
CCCTGGCCGGGGAGAGCGCGCCCGCCGAGCGCCTGCGCAAGGCCCTCAAGCGCGCGGGGCCGAAGCACCGGGCGGTCTTCCTCACCGGGGAGAAGGGCTCGAACTTCATCCTCCACGCCCGGGCCATACACGCCCAGTTCCCCGGCGCGCGGCATCCCCTCCTCCACTGGGAGGCCGCCCGCCAGCGGCCCTCCGCCCTCAAGCGCGCGCTCGCGCGCCTGGTGGAGAACAAGGGGGAGGAGGGGGAGCTCCTCCGCCAGGGGGGCAGCCTCTTTGTGGAGGACGCCCAAGCTCTTCCGGCCGAGTTTCAGGATCTCCTGGCCGCGGCGCTGACCGGTGAGGAGGCGAGCCGGGACTTCCGGCTCATCGTGGGCCAGACCCACGACCCCGAGCGGCTGATACAGGACGAGGTGTCCCCCCCGCTGCGGCTGGAGGGGAAGGCGCTCACCATCCGCCTCCCGCCCCTGCGCGAGCGGCGCAAGGACATCCCCGGGCTGGCGGGCGCGATTCTCGATGAGTTCGCCGGCCGCGTCGGCCAGGAGCGGCGGCTCCTCACCCCCGCCGCCCAGGAGTGGATCTCCTCCCAGCCCTGGTGGGGGAACGAGGCCCAGCTCGAGGTCGCCCTCTGGCGCGCCTACCTCTTGGCCGACGGAAGCTCTGTCTCCCTCGACGACGTCCAGCCGACCTCGGGCCCCCGGCGGGGGGGCGGGATGGAGGACTTCTTCCGCGAGCGCTTGGCCTCGGCGGTCGCGAGTCTCGGCGACGGGGGCGAGAGCGACCTCTACGCCCACACCCTCCGGAGCGTGGAGCGCCCCCTGCTCGAGCTCGTCCTGCGCGAGAGCGGCGGAAACCAGCTCCGGGCCGCGCGCCTCCTCGGCATGAACCGGAACACCTTCCGCCGCCGGCTTCAGGATCTCGGCCTCGCCGGCCGCTCCCGCGGCCGCTTTCGGCCCCGCTAGCGAGTGCCCCCCGGGGAGCGCCCGCTCGCCGCCGCCGTCCTGGCGGCCGGCAAGGGGAAGCGAATGGCCTCCCCCCTCGCCAAGGTGCTCCACCGGGTGGGGGGCCGCCCCCTCATCCGCCACGTAGTCGATGCCGCCCGCGCCGCTGGCGCCTCCCCCCTCTCCATCGTGGTGGGCCATCAGGCCGGCGCCGTGCGCGCGGTTTTCGCCGGGGACGCGGAGGACCTCCGCTTCCCCCTCCAGGCCGAGCAGCTCGGCACGGGGCACGCCACCTCGGCCGCCCTCTCTGCGCTGGAGGAGACGGAGGGGGACCTCCTCCTCCTCTGCGGGGACGTTCCCCTCCTCCGGGCCGAAACCCTGCGCGATCTCGTCCGCCGCCACCGCGCGGCCGGGGCGGCGGCCACCCTCCTGAGCATGGTGCTGGAGGATCCCTCAGGCTACGGGCGGGTGGTGCGCGAGGGAGGAGAGGGAAAGGAGGGGGGACCCATGTCGGGCGTCGTCGAGGACAAGGACGCCTCCCCCGCCCAGCGCGCGATCCGGGAGGTGAACTCGGGCGCCTACGTCTTCGACCTCGCCTTCCTCGCCCGCGTCCTCCCCCGCCTGGAGGCCGAGAACGTCCAGGGCGAGTACCACCTCACCGACGTCATCTCCATGGCCTTCGAGGAGGGGCGGCGCGCCCTCGCCCTCCCCGTTCCCGATCCGGAGGAGGTGATGGGGGTGAACACCCCGGAGGACCTCGCCCTCGCCGAGGCGGTCTGGGCACGGCGGGGCGGGGGCGCCGCGGGCGCCTGAGGGCGCGCCGGCCCCCAAAACGGCCGGATTCTGGTATAATCCCCCTGTTATCCGCCCCTTGCGGCTTCTGAGAGCCGGCCGCGCCCCCCTACGGGACGGGAAACTCTGCGTGAGAGCCTTGATCCTGGCCGCGGGCCGAGGCGCCGGCCTCCATCCCTTCACCGACACCCGCCCGAAAGCCATGCTTCCGGTGGCGGGCGAGATGCTCCTTGAGAACGCCCTCAAGAAGATGCGGGCCGCGGGCGTGAGCGACGTGGTGATGGTGGTGGGCCACTGCAGCGAGAAGATCGTCGGGCACTTCGCCCAGGGGGGCGGCCAGGGGGTCACGATCCAGTACGTGCGCCAGGACGAGCGCAAGGGCATCGGGGACGCCATCCGCCGGGCGCGGGATCATTTTCAGCCGGGCGAGGTGTTCCTCCTCGTCTACGCCGACGTCCTGGCCTCGGGGAACATCTACCGCCACGTCATGCAGACCTTCGGCTCCTTCAACCAGTCCGTCGCCGCCATCTGCCACACCCCCCGGGCCCAGAATTTCGGCACCGTCTACCTGGACGCCGACATGCGGATCAACCGCCTGGTCGAGAAGCCGAGCGAGCGCGAGATGGGCAACTACGTCCTCTCCGGGGTGTTCGTCATGCCCTACCGGATCTTCGACCTCCTCGAGGAGCGCGATATGGCCCAGGCCCTCTCGGAGATCATCGCCAGCGAGGGGCTGCGCTCGGCCATCTGGGAGGAGCCCTGGCTCGACGCCCAGCACCCCTGGGACCTTCTGGCGGGCAACCGGATGGTGATGGACACCTGGCGGGAGGCCCTCGTGGACGGGAGCGTACAGCTTCGGGGGGCGGTCCAGTTCCGCGGGCCGGTGCATATCGAGGCCGACGTGGTCATCGAAGCGGGCGCCTCGGTCTTCGGGCCCTGCTTCATCGGCCGGGGCTCCTTCATCGGCAACGGCGTGCTGATCCGCCCCTACACCTCGATCGGGGCGGAGAACATGATCGGTTTCGGAGTCGAGCTGAAGAACTGCACCCTGCTCGACGGAGTCAAGGTGGGCCGGCTCTCCTTCGTCGGCGACAGCGTTGTCGGCGAGGGGGTGGATATCGGTTCAGGATCGGTTACGATCAACCACATGCAGGATCGCAGCCCGATCCTTTTGCGCATTCGGGATCGAGAGGTGGAATCGGGCCTGGAGAAGCTGGGCTCCTTCATCGGGGACGGCGCCCGCATCGGGGCGTCGAACACCCTCGCGGCGGGGACGGTCATCGCGCCGGGCGGTTTGGTTCCCCACCATCACACCTATCCGCTGGGAAGCGGCTGATATGTGCGGAATCGCAGGCGTCGTCTCATCGACCAACGTGGCCCAGAAGCTCTACCGCGCCATCTCCGCCCTCGAGTACCGCGGGTATGACTCCTGCGGAATGGCCGTCCAGCAGAACGGCTCGCTCGAGGTGCGCAAGAACGTGGGCACCGTCGAGAAGGTCAACGCCTTCGAGCGCCTCACCGACATGAAAGGCCTCGTGGGAATCGCCCACACCCGCTGGGCCACCCACGGCGGCGTCACCCGGGAGAACGCCCATCCCCACACCGACAACGAGGGGCGGATCGCGGTCGTCCACAACGGCATCATCTCCAACTACCGCGCCCTGCGCGAGAGCCTGACGAAGAAAGGCGCGCGCTTCCTCTCCGACACCGACACCGAGGTCGTCGCCCATCTCATCTCCGACCTCCTCGGCCGCTCCGATGGGGACGTGGAGACCGCCTTCGTCCGCGCCGTGCGCGAGCTCGAGGGAACCTTCGCCCTCGCCCTCATCTCCTCGGAGGCGCCCGGGCGGATCTTCTGCGTCAAGCGCGAGAGCCCCCTCGTCATCGGGCTGGGCGACGACGCCAACTACATCGGCTCCGACTTCAACGCCTTCGTCGAGTACACGCGCCAGGCCGTCATCATGGACGACAACGAGTACGCCGTCGTCACCCGCCAGGGCTACGTCGTCAAGGATCTCCAGACGCAGAACGTGGTGGAGAAGGAGGTGACCGAGATCGAGTGGGACGTGGAGATGTCCCGCCGGGGCGGCTACCCCCACTACATGCTCAAGGAGATCTACGACCAGCCCGCCACCGTCCAGGCCGCCCTGAACATCGGCCGCGAGCGGCTGGCCGAGCTGGCGCGCATGATTCACGACTCGCGCCAGTGCTTCCTCGGCGGGGTGGGCACGACCTACTATATCGCCTGCATGGGGCAATACTTCTTCAGCCGCCTGGCGGGCCGCTACCTGCCGGCGATCAGCACGGACGAATTCCCCCAGGTCGCCCGCCTGGAGCCGGAGGACTGCTTCCTGTCCATCAGCCAGTCGGGCGAGACCTACGACACCCTGAGCGCCATCCGCCACGCCAAGGCGGCGGGGGCGAAGACGGCCGCCATCGTGAACGTGATGGGCTCGACCATGGTGCGGGCGGTGGACCTCGCCATCCTCCAGGGCTCCGGGCCCGAGATCTGCGTCATCAGCACCAAGGCGGCGATGGGCCAGGCGGTCATCCTCCTCCTCACCGCCCTGGAGCTGGGGAGGCTCGCGGGGCGGCTGACGGAGGAGGAGGTGCTCCGGATCCGGGAGGACGTCTCCGGCCTCTCCGAGCGCCTCGCCGACACGCTGAACGAGCGCTCGGGCTTCCTCCACACCGTGGCGCAGGAGCACCAGCGCATGAAGAACTGGCTCTACCTCGGGCGGGGGATCTACTACCCGGCGGCCCTCGAGTGCGCCCTCAAGATGAAGGAGGTGACCTACCTCCACGCCGAAGGCATGGGCGCCGGCTTCCTCAAGCACGGGACGATCTCCCTCATCGACAAGGACATGCACACCATCGTCCTCATGCCCCCCCCGGAGGAGGAGGAGCTCCACGCCCTCACGCGGAGCAGCGCCGAGGAGGTGCGGGCGCGGGGCGGGTTCGTCCTCGGCTTCCGCTTCGAGGGAGACGAGGCGGCGGAGGGCCTCTTCAGCCAGGAGATCGTCCTCCCGCAGACCCCCCCCCTTCTTCATCCCTTCTTCCACCTGCTCGCGGGCCAGCTTCTCGCCTACTTCCTCGCCGTCGCCCTCAAGCGGGACGTGGACCGTCCCCGCGCGCTGGCCAAGTCGGTGACCGTCGCCTAGGCGGCCGGTCCCTCCCTCCCGCCGGATGGCCCCGCAACCCACCCTTCAGGGAACCGACGGGGTGCGCGGCCTCGCCGTGGGGGCCGATCACCCCCTCGCCCGGGGGATGGACCCGCGCCGCGCCTACCTCGAGCGCGGCCTCTTCGGGGAATCCTTCGCCGAGCACTACGCCTTCGCGGCCGGCGGCTGGCTCCTCGAGCGCGCGCCCGGGGATCTCATCTCCCCCGAGGCCGTTGTCTTCGCCTGGGACCCGCGCGACGTGGAGGGGCGCTTCGCCGGCGCCTGCCTCCGGGGGCTGCTCCGGACGGGGGCCCACGTTCTGGCCACCGGGATCCTCCCCGCGCCGGCGGCGGCCGTCTACATGGCCGCCTTGGGGGCGGCGGGAGCGGTTCTCCTCACCGCCTCCCACAACCCGGCCGACCAAAACGGCCTCAAACTCTTCCGGGGGCCCGACGCGGGCAAGCTCCTGCCCGGGGAGGACGCCGAGCTGAGCGCGCGCGTCTGGGCGCGCTCCTGGGAGGAGGTGGCGGGGACGCCCGAGAGCGGAGTGTTGAACGAGACGGCGGCCGAGGCGCGCGCGGTCTACGCGGGCCACATCACCCAGCTGCCCAACTGCTGGCTGCGGGCGGGGGACCTGGCCGCGTGGGACATCGTTCTCGACCCGGCCCGGGGCGCCTGGAGCGGGCTCGCCGCCGAGGTGGCCGCGGAGCTGGGCCCGCGCTCCCTGACCGAGGCGAACGGGATGGCCGAGGGGCCGGTGAACGAAGGGGGCGGGGTGGTCGCCCTCGAGGGGCGCGCCGCCGTGGGGGGGGATGAGGAGGCCGTCATCCGGGCTCACGCGGGCCTCTCGCGGCTCTTCGAGATTGGGCGTGCGCGCGCCGGGGCCCTTCGGGCGGGGGAGGGATTCGCCGCCGCAGGCGTGTTCGACGCCGACGGCGACCGCGCCTACACCCTCTTCTACGACCCCTTCGCCGACGCCGTCCGGGTGCTCGGCGGGGATGAGGCGATCGTGCTCCAGGCCCGCTTCCTCGCCGCCGAGGGAGAGCTTCCCGGCGGAGGGGAGGAGGGTGAGGGCGTCGCCGTCCTCACCATCGAGAGCGACGCCCAGGCCGCCGCCGCCCTCGCCGCCTCGGGCCTGCGCGTCGAGTTCGCCCCGGTGGGGGACAAGTGGATCCTCCGGGCCGCCCGGCGCTGGGGGGAGGCCTTCGCCCTGGGCGGGGAGGAGTCGGGGCACACCATCGCGCCCGGCCTCCTCTCGGACGCCCTGG
>JAZGDQ010000242.1:0-8842 GCA_036477985.1 bacterium | reverse complement strand
GACCCCGGCGCCTTCCAGCCGCCGGACCGCCCCCGGCCGCCGGGCCGCCCCCGCCCGCGGGGCCTTCCGGGGCGGGCGCGCCAGATGACCCTCGACTTCGGCGATCCCTCCTCGGCGGAGCCGGCCGCCACGGCGGAGCCGCGCTCTCCGGAGGAATGAGGGAGGGCTTGCGCACGGCCGGCCTTTTGAGATAAGGACTCATCGATCCGATGAAGCGGTCGGGGGAGGGTCCGGCGTGTTGCCCTTTTGGCCGGGTTTTCGTTATAAGTTAACCAAAGTGCCGCTCTCTGCCCATGCAGCGCCACAATAGGAGTTTCCTAAATGCGACCGGCAAACGACTTTCTTCGCAAGCCGCCCGGCCCGATGAAGGGAATCTGGTCCTGGCGGTATCTGGACATCTGGAAGACCCTCAAGATGGTAAGAAGCGAGCGCGTGAAGAGCTTCTACGCGAAGTTCCCCTCCGTCTTCCCGCCGGGGGAGGAGTTCCCCGACTTCGAGCTCAAGGACATCCAGGGCAACGTCCACCGGATGTCGGACTACCGGGGGAAGAAGTACGTCGTCCTCACCGCGGGCGCCATCACCTGACCCCCCTACCGGCGGCAGTTGCCGTCCTACGAAGAGCTTCAGAAGAAGTACGCCGACCGGGACGTGGTCGTCTTGAACCTCTACGTCCGCGAGCCCCACGCCGGCGAGCGCGGCTTCCCGCAGTACCGCAACCACGAAAACTATGAGCACAAGGTGGGCTACGCCCAGGAGCTCGCCCGCATCAAGAATTTGGAGGCCGCCATCCTCGTGGACGAGATGGACCAGAAGGTCCACGAGATGCTCGGCAACCTGCCGAACTTCGTCTACCTCATCGGCAAGGACGGGAAGGTCGTCTACAAGGCCACCTGGTCGAACGCCGAGTTTGTGGACGAGCGCCTGGCCGACCTCGTGAACAAGGACCCGGCCTTCGACGGGATGCCCAAGATGGAGCACACCATCTTCACCGCCCACGTCGGAACCGAGATCTAGCGGCCCGCCGGGCGAATCGCCGAACGCGCCCTCCCCCGGGGGGCGCGTTTTTTTCGTCAGCGCAGCTTCCCGAGCCCCTCGAGCAGGCCGGCCGTCTCCCCCTCCTCGACGTCCTCGAGTATCCGCAGGATGGGGTGGGTGACGCCCGCCCCGCGGAGGCGGTCCAGGCCCTCGGCGATGCGCGGGAGGGGGCCGCACAGGGCGAGGTCGTCCACCAGATCGTCGGGCACCTCGCGCGCCGCCGCCGCCCGGCCCCCCCGCTTCCAGCCGGCGCGGATGGCGTCGGCCGCCTCCCCGTAGCCGTAGCGGGTGAGCTGGGCGTGGTAGTAGTCCCCCATGGCGCCGATGTAGAAGGCGATGGAGGGCTTCACCCGCTCTCTGGCCCGCCCCACGTTGTCGTCGGGCGCGGTGAAGACGAAGGGGGCGACGTCCACCTCGGCGAGGGCGCGGCCCGCCCGCGCGGCCCCCTCGGCCAGGGGGGCGATCGACTCCTCCGTCCGCGAGAAGGGGACGAAGTGGGGGATCCATCCGTCGGCGATCTCCCCCGTGAGGCGGGTGTTGTCCGGCCCGTTGGCGGCCAGATAGATGGGCAGCCGCTCCTGCACCGGCTTTCGGCGCAGGCGGAAGCCCTCCATCCGCACGGTCTCCCCCGCCAGGTTCACCCGCTCCCCCGCCAGGGCCATGCGCAGGGCGGCCACCACCTCGCGGCTGCGGCGCAGGGGGCGATCGAAGGGCTGGGCGTGCCAGTTTTCGATCACGGCGGGGCCGCTCACCCCGAGTCCGAGATCGAAGCGCCCGCCCGATAGGACGTCGATCTCGGCCGCCGTCTGGGCGAGGAGGCCCGGGCTGCGGCCGTAGATGTTGAAGATCCCCGAGCCCAGGCGGATTCGCTCGGTCGCCTGGGCGGCCAGGGCCAGCTGGATCCCCGCCTCCCGCACCCAGGTCTCCGGAATCCAGAGCTCGTCGAAGCCGGCCCCCTCAGCCTCGCGGGCGAAGCGGGCGATGCCCTCCGCGTCTATCCGCTCGCTGCGCCAGAGCAGCATCCCCATCCGGTTCACCGCCATCGGCCTCCTCCTCACCCATTCCCCGGGCGCCCCGCCCGCCGCCGGGAGGCGCGCGCGCTCGGAACCCCCCATAATTCCACGTATTGACACAATCGGACGAGTCGCCTATAAACGGCCCTGTGAGGACTGTCAAGGAAGAGCGGCGCATGGTGCGCCGTCAAATTTCAGCCGTATTCCCCGCCCTGCGGACCCACCGGAATTTCCCCGGCCTCCCCCTCCGCTGGATCACGAAGGAAAGCCATCGTTGACTCCGACTGAGCAACCCCAAAATACCGATTCGCCATCCCCGAACGCATCCTCTCCCTCCTCACCGGATGGAGACTCCTCCGGAAAGCCGCGCCGGCGGCGGCGAAGGGGCAAGAGCGGCTCCGGGCAGGGGGGAGAGAAATCCGCGCCGACCGCCGCCGCCCAGAACGGAAATCCCTCGGGCGAGGCCCGCGCCGAGGGCCGCAGGGGCGAGAAGAGCGGCGGAGCGGGCGGCCGCGGCCGAAACCGCAGGCGCCGCGGGAAGGCGGAGGAGTCGTTCGGGCGCGCGGCCGCGCGCAAGGGGCCGGCCTTCGACCCCGAGGGCGTCTACGAGGGCCACTCCTTCGTCGAGGAATCGGGCGATGACCTCGGCCTCGGCGATTTCGACCCCGCCAGTGCGCCCGAAGCCTTCCGGGCCCTCGGCCTCGCCCCCGAGCTCCTCCGCGCCATCGTCGGCCTCGGCTTCACCGAGCCCACCCCCATCCAGGTGTCGGCCATCCCCGTCGTCTTCGAGGGGAAGGACCTCATCGGCTGCGCCCAGACGGGGACGGGAAAGACCGCCGCCTTCGCCCTCCCCACCCTCCAGCGGCTCAAGGGGCGCACGGGGACCCGCGTCCTCGTCCTCGTCCCCACCCGGGAGCTCGCCGTCCAGGTGGCCGATCACTTCCGCTTCCTGGGCAAGCACCTCCCCCTCCAGACGGCGGTGATCTACGGCGGGGTGGACTACGAGCCCCAGCTGCGGGCGCTGCGGGCCAACGTCGACGTCATCGTGGCCACCCCGGGCCGACTCCTGGACCACATGGGCCGGGGAACGGCGCGCCTGGACGGCCTGGAGGTCCTCATCCTCGATGAGGCCGACCGCATCCTCGACATGGGCTTCGCCGACGAGATCAACAAAATCCTCAAGCAGATTCCGAAGAAGCGCCAGACCATGCTCTTCTCGGCCACCATCCCGCCCACCATCGAGTCCCTCGCCCGCCGCGCCCTCACCGATCCGGTGAACATCTCGATCGCCACCCCCTCGACCCCGGCCGAGGGCATCCTGCACGGCGTCTATCCCATCGGCGGCTCGAACAAATCGCGCGCCGCCCTGGCCATCATCGAACATGAGGATGCGACCAGCGTCCTCATCTTCTCGCGAACGAAGGCGGGGGCGGATCATCTGTGCGACGTGTTGGAGGCGCGGGGGGTGTCCGTGGCCCGGATCCACTCCGACCGCAGCCAGCGCCAGCGCGAGAACGCCCTCAACGGCTTCCGCGAGGGCCGCCACCGCGTCCTGGTGGCGACCGACATCGCCTCGCGCGGCATCGACGTAACGGGCATCTCCCACGTCATCAACTACGACGTGCCCGAGTACCCGGAGGACTACGTCCACCGCGCGGGCCGGACGGCGCGCGCCGGCATGATCGGCTACGCCCTCACCCTCATGTCCCCGGGAGAGCTCATGCTGGTGAAGAACATCGAGCGCTTCATCGGAAAGGCGCTGCCGCGGGTGGGAATCGCCGCCCTCTCCGACGACGTTCACCAGCGCAGCGTCGGCGGGGAGCCCCTGCCCCTGAAGGATCAGCCCGAGGTCGCCCGCTACAACCGCTTCCGGAGGGCGCCCCCCCGCCGCACGGGCCTCTCCCTGCGCTAGCCGAAGACGCCGCCGGGCCGCCCTCTGCCCCGCGGGATGAGTCTCCCTCCAGGACGCGGCCGCCTCCCCGGCCATGCAGTATCCCCTGTCACCCATGTTCCCGGTCTAACCTCTCACCCATCTGCCCGGTTTGGACCGCCTCCCCGGCCCTTCCCCGAGGGGGGAGGGGGGCCGTAAGGCGCCTCCCGTCCTCAGGCGGCCCAAAGCCTGCGTCCCGCGAGCGAGGCGAGGTAGACCCCGAACAGAACGACGACGACGGTGGCGCCCGCCGGGGCGTCCAGGTGGTTGGCGAGGATGAGCCCCGCCGCCACGCTCCCCGCCCCGGCCGCCACCGAGAGGGCGATGGCCTGGGGGAGGCGCTTGGCCAGGGAGAGGCCGACGAGGCCCGGGATGACGAGGAAGGCGTTGACGAGGATGATGCCCACCACCCGGATCGAGACCACGACGGCGAGGGCGATGAGGAGGACGAAGCCGTAGTGAATGGCGCCGGCGGGAAGGCCGCTCAGCTCGGCCATCTCCTCGTCGAAGGCGTAGTAGGCCGCCTCCTTGAAGAAAAGGAGGAGGGCGAGGCCCGCCAGGGCGGCCAGGCCGCCCGCCGCCCACACGTCCCCCCGGGTGACGGAGAGGATGCTGCCGAAGAGGATGCCGAAGATGTCGGCCGTGAAGGCGCGCCGGGAGGCGATGAGGAGGACGCCCAGCGCCATGGAGACGACGAAGAACATCCCGATGGCGCTGTCCCCGCTCATCTTCCCGCGCCGGATGGCCCAGGCCATGAGAAAGGCGACGGCCAGGGAGTAGAGGGCCGTCACGGCGTAGGCCGCCCCCCCGGGCGCGCCGAAGCCCGCTCCCTCCGGCCCCCCCGCCCCCCCCGGCCCCCCCGGCCCCCCCCCGCCGGAGGGGTCGAAGAGGATGAGGGAGAGGGCGACGCCGGCGAAGGCGGCGTGGCTCACCCCCTGGCCGACGAACACCATCCGCTTCAAGACGACGAAGACCGAGAGGGCCGAGCAGAGGACGCCGATGAGGAGCCCGGCGGCGAGGGCGTCGCGCAGGAACCGGTAGTCGGCGAAATCGCGCACGGAGGCGGCCAGGGACCCGAGGTGGAGGGCCTCCATCATCCCTCCTCCCCGTTCGTCCCGCCCGCGCCGCGCACGCCGTCCGTCCCGCCCGCGCCGCCCGTTGGCCCTTCATGGCTGTGGCCGTGGCGGGCGTGCCCCCCCGCGCCGGGGGCGCCCCCCTCCCCGCCGAAGGCGGCGGCGGCGGCGAAGTCGCACCGGTAGGCCCGCCGCAGGGCCTCGTCGGTCAGCCGCTCGGTCCAGTCGTGGAAGTGGAGCTCCCCGTCCAGGCAGGCGATCCGGCTCGCGGCCGAGGCGATGAGGGCCACGTCGTGGGAGACCATCATGAGGGTGAGATCGAGCTCGCGGCGAAGATCCTGAAGGAGGGCGACGATCTGCTCCTTGCCGGGCGCGTCCACCTCCGAGGTCGGCTCGTCGAGGATGAGCAGCCGCGGGCGGGGCATGAGGGCGCGCGCGATGTAGGCGCGCTGAATCTCCCCCCCGCTCACCTCCGAGATGGTCCGGTCGGCCGCAGGGGCGAGCCCCACCCGCTCGATGAGCTGGGCCGAGCGGCGGCGCGCCTCCTCCCCCATGCGGCGCCCGAGGCCCGCCTGGGAGATCGCCCCCATCAGGACCACGTCCCGCACGGTGGCCGGGAAGGCGCGTTCGGCCCGGCTGCGCTGGGGGACGTAGCCGATCTGGAGGCGGCGGTCGCCCAGATCGTGGGCCGGGCGGCCCAGGACCCGAATTCGGCCCCGGAGCGGGCGAAGCTGGCCCAGGAGGAGGCGGACGAGGGTGGTCTTCCCGCCCCCGTTCGGGCCCAGGAGGCCGAGGAAGACCCCGCTCCCGACCTCCAGGCTCACATTGCGGAGGACCTCCTCCCCGCCGCCGTAGCGGAAGCTCACGCCCTCGACCGAGACGATGGGATCCGGGGAGTTCATCCAAATTCTCCGGAAAGATTCCTAAAGATCGAAAAAAATTGGATACCGTAACCGCGCTCAGCTGAGCCGCCTCGCCCGGTCAGGCGGGGCCGCACGCCCGAAATCCGCCGCCTCAAGCCATCCCAGGCCGAGCGCTCCCAGGCGGGGCCGCGCCAAACTGCGCCCGCCCCCACGAGCCTGGCCAAGCCGGCCTGTCCAGGCTGAGCCTGCCAAGGATAGTGCAACTCGGTTGCGTTTACAACCTGGGGCCAGATGCAACAGAGTTTCAGGAACACATAAGTTTTTCGCCATATCTACATGTTTTTCATAACATTCCCCACGTCGCCATGATAGCCTCTTTGGGCCGGGAGCCGCCTTCCGATTCCCGGCCCCCCGAAACCGCCGCGCGGGCCGCCCCACCGCAGAGGATCCAGACCGGATGGGCCTTCTCCAATCCATCGGGCGCCAGACGCTGGGGATGCTCCTCGACAGCTCCCTCTTCCTCCTCTTCGGATTCGCCCTCGCCGGCATCATGGCCTGGCGCATCCCGTCCGGGGGGGTGGCCCGCCACCTCGGCGGCCGGGGGATGAAGCCCGTCCTCCTGGGCGCCCTCGCCGGCGCCCCCCTCCCCCTGTGCTCCTGCTCGGTCGTGCCGGCCGCGGCCACCCTGCGCCGCAAGGGGGCGGGGAAGGGCTCGGTCATGGCCTTTCTCATCTCGGGCCCCGAGACGGGGGTCGAGTCCATCGCCCTCACCTACGCCCTCATGGGGCCCGTCATCGCCCTCTTCCGCCCCCTCGCGGCCCTGGCCGCGGGCGCCCTGGGCGGATTCCTCACCGACGCCCTGGAGCGCTCGGAGGGGGAGGAGAGAAAGGGCGCCTCCGCCCCCGAGGCCTGCTGCGCGCCGGGGGAGGGGGGCGGAGAAGAGGGTCTGCCCGAGGTGGGGAGCTTCCGGGGGGCGATGGAATACGCCTTCGGCGAGCTCCTCATGGAGGTCGCCCCCTGGCTCATCGCGGGCATCCTCTTCGCCGGGCTCCTCTCGGCCCTTCTGCCCGAGAATTTCTTCGCCCACACCCTCGGCTCCGGCCTCTTCTCCATGCTCGTCATGATCGCCATCGGGGTCCCGATGTACGTGTGCGCCTCCTCCTCCACCCCCCTCGCCCTCGCCATGATGGCCAAAGGTCTCAATCCGGGCGCCGCCCTCGTCTTCCTCCTCGCCGGCCCCGCCACCAACGCCGGGACCCTCGGCGTGGTCGCCCGCCTCTTCGGGCGCAAGGCGGCGGGCGCCTATCTGGCGGCCATCGTGATCGCGGCCCTCGCGGCGGGAACCCTGCTCGGCGCCCTCGCCGAAGCCTTCCCGGACGCCCTCCTCCTTCCCCTCGGCCCGGCCGCCGGGCGGGCCTCCGCCTCCGGCCTCCTCGCCCTGGCCAAGTCCATCGGCGCGGTCGCGCTCGTCCTCCTCATCGCGCGCGGCTTCGCCCGGCGCGGACGCGCGCAGATCGCCTCCATGTTGAGAGAGTGCCGCGAGGCGTTGATGGGGCGCTGATCCGAAAACGATCCGCTCCCCCGTCAGCAAGCGATCCGAGGGGCGCCTTGGGCCAAGACGCCTTCCCGGAGCGCCCCGGTCCAAGATAATTTCGCACCCCCCGCACGCTTTCGCGGCGCGCGCGCCTCTTCGTCTTGCGGCGATTCCCCTTTGGCATCCATCATAAAAACAAGACCTTCCGGTGAGACGCCGTGCGACGCGAGTGACCCACTTCACACCCCGCCGGTCTTTTTCAAAAAAAACACCGAATTAATCTTGACGTTCCCATGGCGGTGGGCTAGATTCCCTTTGTTTCCAGGCAATCCAGAGATCACTTCCAAAGGTTTCCTTGGTTTCTTCTTTTGCGCGTGGGGAGAGTATTCATGCAGAAATCCGACCTCATCGAAACGATCGCCGCAGAGGCGGGCATCTCCAAAGCCGCCGCCGACCGTGCCCTCGCCTCTCTTCTCGGGAGCGTGACCAAAGCGCTCAAAAGTGGAGACCGCGTCTCCCTCGTGGGGTTCGGAACATTTTCTGTCTCCAAGCGGGCCGCCCGCATGGGACGCAATCCCCAGACCGGCGAAGCGATCAAGATCAAGGCCTCCAAGGTCCCCAAGTTCTCCGCGGGAAAAGCGCTCAAGGAAGCCGTCAACAGGTAGGCCGCGCCGGAGCCCCTTCCGGCGCATTCGAATAGAGAAGGAAGCCGCGGGGAGCGAGGCCGGCCGGCCCTCCCCTGAAGATGCGCGCTCCGGCGGACGGGCGTCAGCCCAGGCTCTTCTCGAGCGCGCGGATGAGCTTTTCGTTCTCCTCGGGCGCGCCCACCGTCACCCGCACCCACTCGGGGCACCCGAAGACGGCACCGGGGCGGATGATGACGCCGAGGCGCCCGAGGGCCTCGGCGACGGCCTCGCCCTCTCCCTCCCCCTTTCCCACGCGAACGAAGATGAAATTCGCCTGGCTCTCCAGGTAGGAGAGGCCCATTCCCTCGAAGGCCGCGTAGAGCGCCCGCCGCCCCCGGCGCACGTTCTCGACGGCGCGCACGCGGTAGGCCTCATCCTCCAGGGCGGCGGCGGCCGCCGCCTGGGCCAGCAGGTTGACGTTGAAGGGCTCCCGCGTCCGGTCCATGTAGGCGATCAGGTCCTCCGGCCCCACCCCGTAGCCGATGCGAAGGCCGGCGAGGCCGTATATCTTCGAAAACGAGCGGAGGACGATGAGGGGGCGCCCCCCGGCCAGGGAGAGGCTGTCGGGCCACTCCGGGTCCTCGACGAAATCTCCGTAGGCCTCGTCCAGGAGAACGATGACGCTCACGGGCAGCTCCTCGAGGAAGCCGGCGAGATCGGCCTTCGGGATGATCGCCCCGGGCGGGTTGTTCGGGCTGCACAAGAAGA
>JAZGDQ010000241.1:0-2909 GCA_036477985.1 bacterium | reverse complement strand
CCCCAGGTCCCCGCTCGTCACCTCGAAGACGGTGAGGCAGTAGTAGTCGAGCCCGCGGACGAGGCGGGGGTTGCGGGCGTAGGGCACGCCGGCCCGGTCCAGGTGGGCGCAGACGGTCTCGAGATGGCTTCGGCAGGCCTCGCTCCAGAACGCCTCGATGCTCGGCGCCCGGGCGATCAGCTCCTGGTGGGCCGGGTCCTTGCTGTCGAGCAGGCGCAGGGGGTTGCGCTCGATCCGCTCGCGCACCTCGGGGGCGAGCGCCTCCCCCTCCTCCCGGAAGAAGTCGCGCAGCGCGTCCGCATAGGCCGGGCGGCACGCGGCGTCACCCAGGTTGTTGATCTGCAGGCTCAAGCCCTTCAGCCCCAGCCCCCCGAGCAGGTCCATGAGCATGACGATCACCTCGGCGTCGAGGGCCGGGTCCTCGGCGCCGAACGCCTCGGCGTTGATCTGATGGAACTGGCGCTGGCGGCCCGCCTGGGGGCGCTCGTGGCGGAACATGGGGCCGATGCAGTAGAGCTTCACCACCCCGGGCCGGCTGTAGAGGGCGTGCTGAACGAAGGCGCGGCAGATGGAGGCCGTCGCCTCCGGGCGCAGGGTGAGGGAGTCGCCGCTCTTGTCCTCGAAGGTGTACATCTCCTTGGTGACGATGTCCGTCCCCTCGCCGATTCCGCGCGCGAAGAGATCGGTGCGCTCGAAGATCGGGATCCGGATCTCCCCGTAGCCGTAGCGCGCGAAGACCTCCTGCGCCCGGCGCTCGACCTCCCGCCACCGGCGCGCCTCCCCGGGAAGGATGTCGCGCACCCCGCGGACCGTCGTCATCTTCGCCTTGGCCACCTTCTCCGCTCCCTCTCTCATGCCGCGGTTCAAGCCGGGGGGATTATGGACGCAGCCCGGGAGGGTGCGCCAGCCTCCCCCCCGGCAAAGTCGCCCTTTCCGCTCGCTGCGTCCGGCTCGCGGCGGGGGATCCTACCCGCCGAGCGCCCCCTCCACCAGCCGGGGCAGGGCCTCGCCCGAGGGCGCCTGGACGGATTCGGTCACGCGGGCGCTCAGCTCGGTCCGCTCCGGGTTGATCTCGAGGACGAAGGCGCCCGCCTGGCGGGCCGCCAGGGGCATGCTCGCCGCCGGCTGGACCACGGCCGAGGTGCCGGCCACGATGAAGAAGTCGCACCCCCCGGCGGCGGCGAAGGCGGCCTGGAGCACCCCGGCGTCCAGCATCTCGCCGAACCACACGACGTGGGGGCGGAGGAGGGCGCCGCACGCCCCGCAGCGCGGGGGGATGGGCTCGATCGGCGACGCCGTGTTCTCCTCCGGCTCCCGCGCGCGGGCGCACCCCTCGTTCGTGCAGCGCAGCCGCCAGATGTTCCCGTGCAGCTCGAGCATGTTCCGCGTCCCCGCCTCCCGGTGGAGGTTGTCGATGTTCTGGGTGATGAGGATGAAGCCGGGGACCTTCTCCTCGAGGGCGGCGATGGCGAAGTGTCCCGGATTCGGGCGGCAGGGGGCGAGGACCTCGCGCCGGTGGTTGTAGAACTCCCACACCAGGGCGGGGTCGCGGGCGAAGGCCTCGGGCGTGGCGAGATCGGTGGCGCTGTAGGTCCGCCACATGCCGCCCGCCCCCCGGAAGGTGGGGACCCCGCTCTCGGCGCTCACCCCCGCCCCGGTGAGGACGACCACCTCGCGGGCCGCGCGCAGGGCGGTCAGGGCCTCCTCGCTGAACATCGTTTCATTTCCCCCGTCTTCTGCCGAACCCTTGACCGCTCACGGCGCCGCCGGGCCTCGGGCGGGCCCCCGGCCCCCGGGCGGGCCCACGGACGGTTCCCGACCTTCGGGCGGGCTGCCGCACAATCTAGATTCAAATCCGCCAGGGAGGCAAACTGGCGAGCGCCAGGAGCATGGCGGGCGCCAAGGGGCGCACCCAGCGCAGAGGGGCGCATGCCGAGCGTCGGACGCCTGCCGAGCGTCGGACGCTTGCCGGGCGGGTGCATACTGAGGCAGGAGCCCTCTTCTGTTGACAGCGCGGCGGGGCCTCCCTAGGTTGAGGGGAATTTTCCGAATCCCATTCCCCGAACGGCGGAGCGCGCGATGGCCCGGACCGGCTCACAGGTTCTTCTCGACGCACTGCGGGCGAACGGGGCCGAGTACATCTTCGGCATCCCGGGAACCCTCACCCTTCCCGTCTACGACGCCATGATCGACTACCCCGGGCTTCAGCCCATCATCGTGCGCCACGAGCAGGGGGCCGGCTTCGCCGCCGACGGCTACGCCAAGGTCTCGGGGAAGCCGGGGGTGGTCTTCACCGTGCCCGGCCCCGGGGGGACGAACCTCGCCACCGCCCTCCAGTCGGCCTCGGAGGACTCCGTCCCCCTCGTCGCCGTGACGGCGGCCCTCCCCGACGCCATGCGCGATCGCAGCGCCATCCACGACGTGGACATGGAGCGCGCCCTCGCGCCCTTCGTCAAGAAGGTGCTCGTCCCGGGCGCGCCGGCGGCCCTGCCCGCCGCGGTCGATGCGGCCTTCGCCTGGGCGGCGGCCGGGCGGCCGGGCCCGGTCCAGGTGGTGATGAAGGCCAACCTCTTCAAGGACGAGGAGAAGAAGACGCGGCGGCGGCCCGACTTCCCGCTACCGGAGGAAACGCCCGCGCCGGAGGACGGCGCGTTGGATGAAGCGGCGGCCATGCTCCGGGGGGCGCGGCGGCCCGTCATCTACGCAGGCGGCGGCGCCGTCGCCGCCGGGTGCGGGCCCGAGTTGCAGCTCCTCGCCGCCAGGCTCGGCGCGCCGGTCGTGACCTCGGTCAAGGGGAGGGGACTGCTCGCGGAGGCCGATCCCCTCTGCTTCGGCCTGGCCACCTTCGCCGGCTGCGAGGACATGCTCGCCGAGGCGGACGTCTGCCTCGCCCTGGGCACCAGCTTCGG
>JAZGDQ010000240.1:0-3623 GCA_036477985.1 bacterium | reverse complement strand
ATCAGGCAAAAAGGCGCCGCGAATCCGCCCTCCACCCCGAAATCGCGGGCGGCCATCCCGGCAAACATCCATTTGACAATTGAAATATATGATTACGGAAAAACCCCGCCGAATGGGCCCGGAAGGGGATCGAAGCGACCCGGGGAATGGGCCTCATCACTACGGCCCATTGCCACCCCTTCCTCTCCCCGCAGGCGTCTTGAGGGGGCGGCGCCCCTCCAGGTGCGGCGTCCCCCACGAGGCGAATCCCCGTCTGGGCGGGAGCCCCCTCCCTACGTTGACTTTTTGCGGGCGAGGCCCTAAATTCGACCTGGGCCGTCATGTTTAGGACGCCGCCCGCGCGGGCGGCCCCGGCCAAGACCGCCCCTGCACAGGCGACTCCCGCCGGGGAGCAGCGCGGGAAGGAACCGGGAGAGGCGAGACATGCACATCAGCCGGGCCGGCGATTACGCCTTGCGCGCGGTCATCTACCTTTCCAGGCAGACCGAGGGAGGGCTCTCCACCATCGGGGAGATCGCCCGGGCCCAGCAGATCCCCCGCGCCTTCCTCGCCAAGCTCATGCCCCTGCTCATCCGGGGCAACGTGGTGATCTCGGTCCAGGGGCCCCGGGGCGGCTACCGGCTCTCCCGCTCCCCGGCCGAGGTGACCTTCCTCGACGTCATCCACGCCATCGATGGGCCCATCCACCTGGTCGATTGCCAGGAGGGGGGCGATTGCTGCGACTTCGAGGAGTTCTGCACCATGAACGAGGTCTTCGCCGAGGCGCAGCGAAGGCTCATGGAGTTCTTCCGGGGAACGACGTTCGCCGATCTGCCCGCAAAGGAAACGGCCCCCGTCACGGACGAGAAGATCCACCGGGGGTTGACCGAGCTGGCCCTGGGACCCCGGGGCGGGAATTCCAACTGAATCCGCTTATGCGAATGCAAGCCGCATTCCTTACATGGACTGAAGCGAAAAGGAGAAAGAAGAAATGAGCGACGGAGCCATCACGCTGTTCGACGCCACCAAGCCCAAGAGCGCCGAGGGAGTCTCCATCACCCCCGCCGCCGAGGCCAAGGTGAGGGAGATCCTCGAAGCCGAGGGCAAAGTGGGCCACGGGCTGCGCCTCACCGTTACGGCGGGCGGCTGCTCGGGCCACAGCTACGGCCTCTACTTCGACGAGGCGCCCCGGGCCGAGGACAACGTCATCCAGGCCGACGGCTTCGAGATATTCATCGATCCCCAGAGCGCCCCCCTCCTCGCCGGCACGGTCGTCGATTACGAGGACACCATCCAGGGCGCGGGCTTCAAGATCAACAACCCGAACGCGGCGAACGTTTGCGGCTGCGGCAGCTCCTTCACCACCTGATTCGGGCGGCGCCACTCTGATCCCCGGGCGAAGCGGCCCGGGGATTTTTGCATCGGCCCTCCGGCGGGCGCCCGCCCGGGGGCCCCGCCCGCGCGAGCGCCAGGAAATGACGCCACAGACCTCCTCATCCGCACCGGCCGGCGCCGCTGCCCTCCCCGCGTGGAAGGCGGAGGGCGCCGTCGTCCTGGCCTCCTGCTACGAGCTGGGCCGCCAGCCCCTCGGCTTGGCCTCCCCCCTCGCCATCCTCCGGCGGGCGGGCTACCGCCCCCGCGCCCTGGACGTGGCGGTCGATCCCTTCTCGGCCGCGGCGGCGGCCGGAGCCCGCTTCTTCGGCGTCAGCGTGCCCATGCACACCGCCCTTCGGCTGGGAGTGGCCCTGGCCCGCCAGGCGCGGGCGGCGAACCCAGACTGCCACATCTGCTTCTACGGCCTCTACGCCCTCCTGAACGCGGACTATCTCCTCGAGAACGGGGCGGACTCGGTGATCGGGGGCGAGGTCGAGGCCCCCCTCCTCGCCCTGATCGACGCCCTCGCCGCCGGGCGCAGCGCCTCCTCCGCGGCGGGGGTCGGAACGCGGGAGCGCGCCGCGCCGCCCCATCTCGAAAAGCCGCCCCTCGCCCCGCCCCACCGGGAGGGCCTCCCCGATCTCCGCCGCTACGCCCGCCTCGCCAAGGATGGGGAGCTCCTCACCGCGGGCGCCGTCGAGGCGAGCCGGGGATGCAAGCACCTGTGCCGCCACTGTCCCATCCCCCCCGTCTACGGCGGGCGCTTCTTCGCCGTCCCCCGGGAGATCGTCCTGGAGGACGTGCGCCGCCTCGCCGCCGCCGGCGCGCGGCACATCACCTTCGCCGACCCCGACTTCCTGAACGGGCCCACCCACGCCCTGCGCGTCGCCCGCGAGATGCACGCCGCCTTCCCCGGCCTCACCTTCGACTTCACGGCCAAGGTGGAGCATCTCATCCGCCACGCGGATCTGCTCGCCGAGTTCCGCGCCCTCGGCTGCCTGTTCGTCATCTCGGCGGTCGAGTCCCTGAGCGACGCGGTTCTGGAGAACCTGGAGAAGGACCACACACGGGCGGAGGTCTTCCGCGCCCTCGAAGCTGTGCGGCGGGCCGGCCTCTCCCTGCGGCCCACCTTCGTCGCCTTCACCCCCTGGACGGAGGCGGACGATTATTTCGACCTCCTCGATTTCGTCGAGCGCGAGGGCCTCATCGACGAGGTGGACCCCGTGCAGTTCGCCATCCGGCTGCTCATCCCCCCGGGCTCGCACCTGCTCGAGCGGCCCGGCCTTCTCCCCACCCTGGGCCCCCTCGACGCCGAGAACTTCATCCACCGCTGGGGCCACCCCGACCCGCGGATGGACCGCCTCCACGAGGCCGTCCTCCCCCTCTCCGAGGAGGCCGCCGAGCGCGAGGAGGACTCGGCCCTCACCATCGGCCGCATCCGCGCGCTGGCGGCCGAAATCCTCGAGCGCCCCGAGCGGGCGGGGCCCCTCGGCCCGGCTCCCGCGCCCGATCGGCTCCGCCCCCCGCGGATGACCGAATCCTGGTTCTGCTGAGCGGAGCCCACCGAGGGCCAGTTGGCCCTCTGACGCCAGGCGGCGCGGCCGCGTCCGTCAGGCGGCGTTCGCCCGGCAGACGGCCTCCGCCCGGCGGTTTCGGCCCGACTCGACCGCCGCATTGCCATCCCCCGGGCGCATTCCCGATAATGGCTCCTCGGCGACCGGGATCGAACCGACCACCCCGCTCCGCCGGATTTCCTGTAACCTTCCGACATGAGGGCGCCCCTGATGGCCAACTTCACCGATTCGATCGAGGTGCGCGGTCTCCGCCTCAAGAACCGCATCCTCATGTCCGCCATGACGACCTCGCGCGCCGAGACCGACGGCAGGCCCTCGGCCTGGACCCACGCCCACTACACCGCGCGGGCGCGGGGCGGGGCGGCCCTCTGCTTCACCGAGGCCACCTACGTCAACCCGGAGGGGAAGGGCTTTCCCGATCAGCTCGGCTCCTACGACGACGCTCTCATCCCGGGACTGAAGGCCCTCGCGGCGGACGTGCGCGCGGCGGGCGCCCCGCTCGGCCTCCAGCTCTTCCACGCCGGCCGAACGGCGCTGAGCGAGATCACGGGGATGCCCATCGTGGGGGCCTCCCCCATCCCCCACCCCACCGAGGAGGAGACCCCGAGGGAGCTCTCGGCGGCCGAAGTGGAGGAGACCGTCCGGGCATACGGGGCGGCGGCCCGCCGCGCGCGCGAGGCGGGGATCGAGGTCGTC
>JAZGDQ010000024.1:0-4248 GCA_036477985.1 bacterium | reverse complement strand
GGGCCTCGCCATCTACCGCGCCAAGGACCCCCTCACCGCCATCGTGCGGGGGACGGGATACGTTCTCGACAACTTTAAAGGACTCAAGCAGGTCTGCTTGAACTGACCCCAGCACGCGTCCTTCCCCACCGGCCGGGGGCCCGGCCCCCCAGCGCACTTCCGGGCCCCCGGCTCCGTCCATTTCTGAACACCCGATAGGCGCCGCGCGCGCAGGGCCGCCCGCCCGCCGCGGCGGAAGCCTCCCCCGCCCCGCGGACTCCGCGCGGAAACGCGAACGCGCGCCCGCTACGGAATGGCCGCGATGATTCTACGGTACTCATCCTCGGAGAAAGCCTTGAGGGTTGTGGTCCGCACGTTTCCGGCGGCGCCGATTGCAAGGAAGATTTTGGCCCCTGTCTCATCGTCCGGGGCTTCGACGACGACGACGAGGTCGTATGCGCCCAGCGTCAGATAGAAATCCTTCAGCTCGCCCCCCATGTCACCGATCATTTTCCTGACTGCATCGAGGCGATTCGGCGAGTTCTTGATCGTCTTGATCCCCTGGTCGGTGTAGTTGATCAAGCTGATGTAGGTGGCCATGGCGGACCTCCTTCTGGAAAGGGCGCGCGGCCCCTGCGCGCCCTCCGGCCTGCGGGTTTCGGCGATACCGGTTGCTCTTTGGAAGTATAGGGCACGGCGGGCCATGCCGGGAAATGTCTTCGATCTGATTGAAAAATCATAAGTTATAGATATCGAATTTGAGGTGTTTTTGTCTTATTTTCGCATTTCGGACTCCACCCCCCCGCCGGCGTTTCCCCCGCCGGGCGGTTGGGCTAGTATGCCCGCGTGCGGCCCCCTCCCGGCGGCCGGGAAGCCTCCGGGGCCGCGCCGGTTTCACGGTTCGGGAAAGGAAGCGAGATGACTTTCGAGGTGAAGAAAGAAACCGTCCGGTTCGACGCCGAGGTCGATGATCTCAAGCTCGTCTACCGCGTTCTCCACCGGCATCTGACCGAGAATCTGGACCTGATGGAATGCGCCTTCTTCGACGCCCTCCAGAGCGCCCTCCACCAAAAGGCCCAGGAGGAGGGGGTGGACATCGGCCACCACACCGCCTGGGACCTGTGGCTCGGACACGAAACGCCCGTCACCTGCGAGGAGCGCCTCAAGGGGCGGCGAACCTTCGAGGCATAGGAGAGGCCGGCGCCCCACCTTTCCGCCTCATCCCCCCGCGGGCATCTTCCCGTCCCAGATCGATGGACTCTTGTAGTGCACCCGTAGATACGTCCCGATGAGCCGCCGGACGAGCTTGGCGGGATCGTCGTCGTAGAGAACCGACGCCCCCGTCCGCTTGTGCACGATCTTCAGCAGCACCTCGGCCTGGTCGGCGAGCCCGCCCGTCCCCGTCAGCACCCCGATGAGCTTTCCCTCGTCGTAGGCGATGGCAAACTCGCCCAAGGTCCCCGTGCGCCCGCCCGCGATGGCCACGACGTCGCAGGAGCGGATGCTCGTCACCTCGCGGCCCATCAGCCCGCTCCCGGTGTAGATGATGACGTCGAAGCCTTCGGCGGGGGATTCGTATTTGCGCACGTGCTCGGCGTAGCTCAGGGCGGGCGAGATGCCCACGTTCATTCCGCCCTCCTCCCCCGCGCCCAGGACGGCGTCGTAGGGAAGCCCCGGGCAGGCGCCCGTGACGAGGATGGCGCCCTCCCTCGCCACCGCGCGGCCGAACTCCCGCGAGGCGCGCTGGGCGCGCTTGGACAACCGCCCTCCGGCTGACCCCATGAAGCCCACCGTGATCCGCATCCCGTTCGGCCCGAGGCAGACCCTCTTCCCCGGCGAAGGGAGGGAACTCTCCTCCTCGCCCTTGGCCCTTCGTTCTGTGCCCATCCCATTCCTCTCCCTTGCGAAACGCCCCGCGGCGGGGCGGCGGCCTCAGTCGGGATCCTCGGTGCGGATGCTCCGGAGGAAGTGGCCATCCAGGTACCATTTCATCGCCCGCACCGATTCCTTGTCGCACAGAACGAGGACGGCGGCGCAGCGCAGCCACTCCGAGCTCCGGTCCCGCCATGTCCAGAACAGCGCCCCCCGGCACCCGTTCAGCCAAATGGGCCGGGCCGAGAGGGTCCCCCCGAGCCTGCCCATGAGATCGGCGCAGGCCGTGGCGGCGAAATCCTGCCCGCTGATTCGCTCTCCCTGGACGATCATCTCCACCTGGTCCCACATCAACGACTGGAGGAGGGCTTTGTCGCGGAGCTGAACCACCTCGATGAAACGGTCGAAGAGGCGCTCTTCGGCTTCCACGTCCGGGAGCGGCTCGAAGGGAACGTGCCCGCCCCACCTCTTGCGGAGCTGGTCGAAGCGCCGCTCGGCCTCCTGGGCGAGGCGGAAGACGTCGGGGAGGGTGACCCCGAGGACGGTCGCGGCGAGGCGGTCGCCGTCCTCGAGCCCGTCCCGCAGGACGAGGACGGCCCGCTGCTCGGGCGTCATGTACTGGAGGGGAAAAAGGTAGTGGAGCGAGGCGCCCGGCCAGGAGCGCTCCCCCGCTATAGGCCGGGTGTCCGCCTCCGCGCCGGGCCCGGTGGTCTGGAGCAGGTCGGGCAGATCGAACTCGTCGACCGGGAAGGGCCGCCGGTTCCGCAGGAGGGCGACCGCCACCTCGGTCACCGCCATGTGGAGCCACTCCGAATGGTTCGGGACGTTCTCCAGGGCCGGGCCCATCTCGACGGCCTTGAGCATGGTCTCCTGGGCCACGTCCTCGGCGTCGAGGTGGCTGCACGTCAGGCGGTAGGCGTGATGCCGGAGGATGTCCCAGTGCCGGCGGGTGAATTCGTCGAGGTCGATCATGGGATGGAACGGCGCCGGAACCGCATCGCGATAATGCTTTCGAATGCGCGCCGCGGGGCCCCTCAGGCCGCGGCGAACATCTCCCTGAGGTCGGGGGCGGCGCGGAGGGGCGCCGCCGTCTTGGCGCGCACCTCCTCCTCGTCCACCCCGGGGGCGATCTCGCGGAGGAGGAGGCCGTCCGCCTCGACGGAGATGAGGGCGAGGTCGGTCACGATCAGGTCCACCACCCCGCAACCGGTGAGCGGAAGCGTGCACGCCTCGAGAATCTTGGGGGCGCCGCGCTTGGTGACGTGCTCCATGGTGACGATGACCTTCTTCGCCCCCACGACGAGGTCCATCGCGCCCCCCATCCCCGAGATCTTCTTTCCCGGAATGGCCCAGTTGGCGAGGTCGCCGTTCGCGGCCACCTCCATGGCCCCCAGAATGGTGACGTCGATGTGGCCCCCGCGCACCATGGCGAAGGAGAGGGCGCTGTCGAAGAAGGCGGCGCCGTCGGCGACCGTCACCGTTTCCTTGCTCGCGTTGACGAGGTCGGGGTCCTCCTCCCCCTCGTAGGGGAAGGGGCCCACCCCGAGAATCCCGTTCTCGGAGTGGATGGTCACGCCGAACTCGGCGGGGATGTAGTTGCCCACCAGGGTGGGAATGCCCAGGCCGAGGTTGACGTATCCCCCGCGCGGCGCCTCGAGCGCGGTGCGGCGCGCGATCTCCTCCCGGCTCAGCCCCATTCCCTCTCTCCCCTCAATCCCCGCGGGGGCGGGTGGTGCGGATCTCGATCGGGGTCTCGGGATCCTCCCCCCGGACGAGCCGCTGGACGAAAATCCCCGGCGTGTGAATCTGGTCCGGCTCGAGCGCGCCGAGGGGGACGATCTCCTCCACCTCGGCGATGGTCAGGTCGGCCGCCGTCGCCATCACCGGATTGAAGTTGCGCGCGCTCATCCGGTAGACGAGGTTGCCCGCCGGGTCCCCCTTCCACGCCTTGACCAGGGCCACGTCGCCCCGGATGGGCTTCTCGAAAATCTGCTCCACCCCGTCGATGACCCGGGTCTCCTTGCCCTCGGCGACCACGGTGCCCGCGCCGGTGGGGGTGAAGAATCCGCCGATTCCGGCGCCGCCCGCCCGGATCCGCTCGGTGAAGGTGCCCTGGGGGATGAGCTCGATCTCGATCTCGCCCTCCAGCACCTGGCTCTCGAAGGCCTTGCAGGCGGGGCCCACCCGGCTGGCGACGACCGAGCGCACCTTGCGCGCCTCGAAGAGGAGGCCCGCGCCCCAGCCGTCCATCCCCCCCGCGTTGCTTACGAGGTGAAAGTCGCCGACGCCGACGCGCTCCCCCAGCGCCTTGCACAGGTTGTGGGGCATTCCGCAGATGCCGAAGCCGCCGACGATGACCGTCGCGCCGCCGGGAATGTCCGCCACCGCCTCGGCGGA
>JAZGDQ010000239.1:0-2244 GCA_036477985.1 bacterium | reverse complement strand
CGGCGCTTTTTCTCGCCGAGGGCTTGAAAAAACCCATTCTCGTCGAGGGCCCCGCCGGGGTGGGCAAGACCGAGCTCGGCAAGGTATGGGCCGCCTCGACCGGAAGGAACCTGATCCGCCTCCAGTGCTACGAAGGCCTGGACGAGTCCAAGGCGCTCTACGAGTGGGAATATTCCAAGCAGATGCTCTACACCCAGATCCTGCGCGACAAGGTGCAGCAGATGCTCACCGGCGCGGGAACCCTCAGCGAGGCCGCCGACCGCATCGCGAGCGAGGAGGACGCCTTTTTCTCGGAGCGGTTCCTGCTCGCCCGGCCCCTCCTCCAGGCCATCCGGGCGCCGGACCCCACGCTCCTGCTCATCGATGAGATCGACCGCTCGGACGCCGAGTTCGAGGCCTTCCTCTTAGAAGTCCTGAGCGATTTTCAGATCTCCATCCCCGAGCTGGGCACCATCCGGGCCGGCTCCCCCCCGGCCGTCATCCTCACCTCGAACAACACGCGGGAGCTCTCAGAGGCCCTGAAGCGCAGGTGCCTCTACATCTTCATCGATTATCCCTCCGCGGACGCCGAGCTCGAGGTGGTGCGCATCAAGGTGCCCGGCCTCGCCGATGAGCTCGCGAAGGAGACCGTCCAGTTCGTCCAGAAACTGCGCGGGATGGACCTCAAAAAGCGCCCCAGCGTGAGCGAGACGATCGACTGGGCCAAGGCGCTCCTCATGCTCAACGCCGAAAAGCTCGACGAGGACACCCTGAACGCCACCCTGAGCGTCATCCTCAAGCACGAGCAGGACATCATGCGCTCCCGGAGGAGCCTCGAGATGGAGCGGCGCCGCTCGCTCGACGAGCACCAGATGGAGAGCGAGATATTGGAAGAGCTCGAATCCGACCTCCGGCGCAGGCCCCGCCGCCGGAAGCGCGGGCGGGGCGGCGGCGGCGGGGATCCCTTCCCGGGCTTTGAGCCCTACGAGGACTAAATCTTGGACCGGCGGATGGTGGATTTCGTCCAGGCGCTCCGGGCCTCGGGCGTGCGCGTCTCCCTCGCCGAGAGCGAGGACTCCTTCCGCGCCTCCTCTATCCTCGGCGTCTCCAACCGGGATCATTTCAGGAGCGCCCTGCGCCTCACCCTCGTCAAGGAAGAAAAAGACCTCGGCACCTTCGAGCGCCTCTTTCCCCTCTTCTTCGGGACCGGCGTCCCCCCCACCCTCGACGCGCTGGCCGAGATGGGAGAAGAAGACGCCCGAAAACTCCTGGACGCCCTCGCGCGGCTGGCCGAGGACCTGAGCCCCGAGGAATTGAGGCGCCTTCTCGAAAACCTCCTCCGCGGCAAGCCGCTCTCCCAAGACGATCTCGAAAATCTCGGCCGGCAGGCGGGGCTTCCCATGGCCTCCCGGCCCGGCGAGGCGCCCTGGATGGAGCGGCGCATGGAGCGCAGCCTGGGCCTGCAAAAGCTCATGGACGCCCTCATGGAACTTTTAGAAGAACTCGGCATGGCCGGGATGGCCGAGGAGCTTCTCGACAGGCTCGCCCTGACGGCGGGCATGAACCGGGAAGCCCTCGAAGAGCAACTACGAAACGAGGTGGGTAAGGGAATCGCCCGGCGCATGCGCGAGGAATACGAAAAGCAGGACCCCATCGACGATGTGATGGAGCTTCCCTTCCGGGGGCTGGACGAGCGCGAAGCCGACCGGCTCCGGGAGGAGGTCCGCCGCCTCGCCTCCCGGCTCAGGAGCCGCGCCGCGCTGCGCCACCGCCGGGCGCGGAAGGGGCGCATCGACATGCGGGGGACCATGCGCGCGAACCTGCGCTACGGGGGCGTCCCCCTGGTGCTCAAGCGCCGCCGCCGCGTCATCAAGCCCAAGCTCATCGTCGTCTGCGATGTGTCCACCTCGGTGCGCCACTGCGCCGAGTTCATGCTGACGCTGATTTATGAGCTTCAGGATCAGGTCGCCCGGGCGCGGAGCTACGCCTTCATCGACCGCCTCGTGGACATCTCCCTCTGGTTCGACGAGCACCCGCCCCGTAAGGCGGTGGAGATGGTGCTGGTGGAGCTCCGCTCGGGCCACTACAACACCGACCTGGGCGCGAGCCTGGCCATGCTCTGCCGCGATCATCTGGGCGGCATCGACTCGCGCACGACGGTGATTTTCCTGGGCGACGGGCGCAACAACTACAACGACCCGCGCCTGGACTGTCTGGGAGACATCAAGGCCCGCTGCCGCAAAATCGTGTGGATGAACCCCGAGG
>JAZGDQ010000238.1:0-3917 GCA_036477985.1 bacterium | reverse complement strand
ACCTTGTTTAAAAACACCACGATGTGAGGTACGTTCACCTGCCGGGCCAGCAGCACGTGCTCCCGCGTCTGCGGCATCGGGCCGTCCGCCGCCGACACTACTAAGATGGCGCCGTCCATCTGAGCGCTGCCCGTGATCATATTCTTGATGTAGTCCGCGTGGCCCGGGCAGTCCACGTGCGCGTAGTGGCGAATCTCCGTCTCGTACTCCACGTGCGCCGTCGCGATCGTGATCCCACGCTCGCGCTCCTCGGGCGCGCGGTCGATCTCGTCGAAGGCCACCGCCGTCGCAAGGCCCTTCGTCGCCAAATGCTTCGTCATCGCCGCCGTCAGCGTCGTCTTCCCGTGGTCCACGTGCCCTATCGTCCCCACGTTCACATGCGGCTTCGTCCGCTCAAACTTCGCCTTTGCCATGACCGGATTTCTCCCTCAACGATTCCAGAAGGCATCTCGGGCCCGGCAGGCCCGATCCCGATGCGCGCCCATCAGGCGATCTGCACGGCCGCGCCGGAGAATTTCGCGATCAACTCTTCCACCAAGTGGGAAGGCAGCTCCTCATACCTTCCGAACTGCATGGTGTGGTTGGCCCGGCCTTGGGTCATCGAACGGATGTCGGTGGCGTAGCCGAACATCTCGGAGAGAGGCACCGAGGCGGTGACAACCTTGGCGCCGGCCCGCTCGCCCATCTCCTTGATCTTGCCCCGCCGCGAGGTGAGGTCTCCCATTATGTCGCCCAGGAAATCGCCCGGAGCGATCACCTCGACGTCCATCACGGGCTCCAGCAGGACCGGCTTCGCCCTCTTGGCCCCGTCCTTGAAAGCCATCGAGCCTGCGATTTTGAAGGCGATCTCCGAGCTGTCCACCTCGTGGTAGGAGCCGTCCTCGAGGACGACCTCGACGTCCACCATCGGGAAGCCGGCCACCACCCCGTTCTCCATGGCCTCGCTCACCCCCTGCTTGACGGCGGGGATGTACTCCCGGGGAATGGCGCCGCCCACGATGCGGCTCTTGAAGCGGAATCCCTCGCCCGCCGGCAGGGGCCGGATGGTGAGGCTCACGTCTCCGAACTGGCCCCGGCCGCCGGTCTGGCGCACGAAGCGGCCCCGCGAGGCGGTCTCGGCCCGGATGGTCTCGCGGTAGGCCACCTGGGGCTTGCCCACCGAGGCCTCCACGCCGTACTCGCGGGTGAGGCGGTCGACGAGAATCTCCAGGTGGAGCTCTCCCATCCCGGAGAGGATGGTCTGGCCCGTCTCGGGGTCCACCCGCACCTGGAAGGTGGGGTCCTCGTCCGAGAGGCGGCCCAGGGAGGTGGAGAGCTTCTCCTGCTCGGCTTTGGTCTTGGGCTCGAGGGCGATGGAGATGACGGGGGCGGGGAACTCGATGGTCTCGAGGAGGATGGGGGCGGCCGGGTCGCTCAGGGTGTCGCCGGTCTTGGTGCGGCGGAGGCCCAGGGCGGCCACGATGTCGCCCGCGTGGGCCGTCTTGATCTCCTCGCGCTTGTTGGCGTGCATCCGCAGGAGGCGCCCGACGCGGGCCTGCTTGCCGGAGGAGACGTTCAACACCGAGGTCCCCGCATCGATCGTGCCCGAGTAGACGCGCAGGAAGACGAGCTGCCCCATGTAGGGGTCCATCATCACCTTGAAGGCGAGGGCGGAGAAGGGCTCATCGTTCGCGGCGCGGCGCGCGGGAGGCTCGGCGCCCTCCTCCCCGGGGGATTTCTGTCCCGTCACGGGGGGCAAATCCAGAGGGGAGGGAAGGTAGTCCACGATGGCGTCGAGCAGGAGCTGGACCCCTTTGTTCCGGAAGGCCGCTCCGCAAAGGACGGGAACGGCCTGGCCCGAGAGGGTGGCCGCCCGGACCGCGGCGCGCAGCTCCTCGACCGAAATCTCCTCTCCCTCCAGGTAGCGCTCCATCAGCCCCTCATCGAACATGGCGAGGGACTCGATCAGCTTCTCGCGCAGGCGGGCCACCTCCTCCGCCACCTCGGCCGGCGGCTCGGACGTCTCGTACTTGTCCCCGAGCGGCTCGACGAAGACCCGCGCCGTTCCGGTGATGACGTCAACCATCCCGCAGAAGGAGTCCTCCTCGCCGAGGGGGAGATGGAGCACGAGGGGATTCGCCGCCAGGTGATCTTCGATCTGGTCGACCACGCCGAAGAAGTCCGCCCCCGTGCGGTCCATCTTGTTGATGAAGACCACGCGGGGGACGCCGTATTTCTCGGCCTGGCGCCAGACCGTCTCGCTCTGGGGCTCGACGCCGCCCACCGCGCAGAAGACCGCCACCGCGCCGTCGAGCACGCGCAGGCTCCGCTCGACCTCGGCGGTGAAGTCGACGTGGCCCGGGGTGTCGATGATGTTGATGGTGTGGTCGCGCCAGATGCAGGTGGTGGCCGCGGATGTGATGGTGATCCCGCGCTCTTGCTCCTGCTCCATCCAGTCCATGGTGGCCGAGCCCTCGTGCACCTCGCCCATCTTGTAGGTCCGGCCGGTGTAGAACAGAATCCGCTCGGTGGTGGTCGTCTTTCCGGCATCGATGTGGGCCATGATGCCGATGTTGCGAACCTTGTCGAGCGCTGCTTCCCTGTCCACTTTCGGTGTCCCCTGCCTTCGGCCTACCAGCGGTAGTGCGCGAACGCTTTGTTGGCCTCGGCCATGCGGTGGGTGTTTTCCTTCAGCCGCACGGCTCCGCCCGCGTTGTTGGCGGCATCGACGATCTCGGCGGCGAGTCCGCGCATCATGACCCGATCCCGGCTCCGGGCGTTCTGGATGACCCACCGGATGCTCAGGGCGGTGCGGCGCTCGGGCCGCACTTCGATCGGTATCTGGTAGGTGGAGCCGCCCACCCGCCGGGAGCGCACCTCGAGGGTGGGCTTCACGTTGTCCACCGCCCGCTTGAAGACCTTGAGGGGATCCTCCTTCATCTTCTCCTCGACGATGTCCATCGCCCCGTAGAAGATCCGCTCGGCCAGGCTTTTCTTCCCCTTGAGCATGATCCCGCTGATGAACTTGGTCACCAGGCGATCCTTGTATTTCGGATCGGGGAGGATGGGCAGCTTTGTCGCCCGTTTGCGCCTTGCCATGAGGGGGAGTCCTCTCTCGCGGGGAGGGTTACTTGGGCCGCTTGGCGCCGTACTTGGAGCGGCTCTGCCTGCGAGCCTCCACGCCGACGCTGTCCAGGGTGCCCCGGACGACGTGATACCGGATTCCGGGGAGGTCTTTCACGCGGCCGCCCCGGATGAGCACGATGGAGTGCTCCTGGAGGTTGTGCCCTTCGCCGGGAATGTAGGTCGTCACTTCCATCCCGTTGGTCAGGCGCACCCGCGCCACTTTGCGGAGCGCCGAGTTGGGCTTCTTCGGGGTGGTCGTGTAGACGCGCACGCACACCCCCCGCTTCTGAGGACAACTGCGCAAGGCGGGGCTGTCGGTCTTGGTCCGGATCCGGCGGCGCCCCTTGCGAATCAGCTGGTTGATGGTCGGCAAAACGGCCTCCCTTGGGGCTGAAAAAAACCAAAAAAAAACCGCTGGGGGAGCATCGGATCTCGCTCCCCCCGGCCATGGGGGCGGATGTCGGCGTCGGGGCCCTTCCCCTATCTTGCGACCGTACCTCTAATCCGAAATAAAACAACGCACTAACCCACTTCGGAATGGCCGGCAGAGCCTGCCATCCCACCCGAAGAAGCGGGGATTATAAGGAAATCCGGGGGGTTGTCAACCCTGCCGAAGGCCCGAAAACGCCCGGTTTCCGGACTCTATTTCGAGGCGACCTTCTTGCTCTCCTCGGAGGCTTTCTCCTTGGCGGAAACCTCCTCCTCCTCGTCCACCTCGTTGCCCACGACGGGGACATCCTCCACCATCGGAGAAATTTCCACCTCCGGAGAGAGGAGTTCGACCTGCTGATACTTGCTCGACCCGGTGCCGG
>JAZGDQ010000237.1:0-12770 GCA_036477985.1 bacterium | reverse complement strand
GATGGGGCGGAGCATGCTCCCCCTCATCCAGCCCGGGGCGGTGGTCGTGGTGGACCGGCGGGACAAGGCCATCACGGCGGAGGGAATCTACGCCCTGCGCGACGAGTCGGGCGGGTGCACCCTGAAGCGGCTGCAGTGGACCCCGCCCCGCCTCTGGCTCGTGCCCGAGAACCGGGAGGAGGAGGTCACCCACCTCGACCTTCCCGACGAGGACCTCGAGGAGTGGATCGTGGGCCGGGTGGTCTGGGCCTACCAGCCCTTCCTGTAGGTGAGCCGCGAGAGCGGCTCCCGGCGCCCTCTATCGAGAAGCGGGGCGCCTTTCTCCCGGCGCGGGCCTTCCTCCCGGAGCGGGCCGTCCGCCCGGAGCGGGCCACCCGCCCGGCGCGGGCCACCCGACCGCGCCGCCTAGTTTTGGAGCAGCTCCTTGAGCTTGGCCGTGAGGGCCGGGACGACCTTCTTGTAGTCCCCCACCACGCCGTAGCGGGCGCGCTGGAAGATGGGCGCGTCGGCGTCGGTGTTGATCGCCACGATGTTCTTGCTCGGCCCGGCGCCCACCATGTGCTGCATCGCTCCCGAAATGCCGATGGCGATGTAAAGATCCGGGCTGACGATCTTTCCCGTCTGGCCCACCTGGATCTGGGCCGGCACCCAGCCGGCGTCCACCGCCGCGCGGCTCGCCCCGACGGCGGCCTTGAGGACGGCGGCGAGCTCCTGGACGTAGGAGAAGTTCTCCGCCCCCCCGAGGCCGCGCCCCCCGCTCACGACGATCTCTGCGTCCTCGAGGCGCACGCCCTCCGACTCGACCCGCTTCGTCTCGATGAACTTCATGCGGACGGTGTCCTCATGAATCGAGATCTCCATCTGCGCCAGCTCGCCCTCGCGCCCCTCCTGGATCTCGGCCTGCGGGAAGGCCTTCATCCGGATCGAGGCCATCGAGAGGGCCTCGGTGCGCGAGCGCACGTGGCTGACGGCGCTCCCCCCGTAGACGGGGCGCACGGCCGTGAGCCTTCCTTCCTCGACGGCGAGCTCGGTGCAGTCGTAGGCGTAGCTCGCCCCGTGGCGGAAGGCGAGGCGGGGGGCGAGGTCGCGCCCCATCGAGGAGTTGCCCACGAGGAAGATCGTGGGGGCGGCCTCCTTGAGGACGGCGTCGAGGGTGTCGGTGTAGAGGGCGTTCGTATAGTTTTCGAGATGCTCGGATTCGGCGGCGTAGACCTTCTCCGCCCCCAGGGCGATGAGGCCCTTGGCGAGATCGGCCGTCCCCTCGCCGCCCAGAAGAGCGGCCTCGAGGGCGCCGCCGGCCTCCTCGGCCAGCTTCTTCCCGATTCCGCAAAGCTCTCCGCTCAGGAGGGCGAGACGGTCGCCCGTGCGTTCGGCCAGAATCAATACGTTGGTCGCCATGGGCGCCTCCCTAGATGATTTTCTCCTCGCGGAGGCGAAGGGCCAGGTTCTCGGCCGCCTCCTCGAGGCTCTCGCCCTCGATGAATTCGCACTGCCCCGTGAAGACCGGCTTGTAGAGGCGGGTCAGCTCGAGCGTCGCCGCCCCGGCCCCGACCTCGGCGGGGTCCACCCCGGTCTCGGCCGCCCCCCACACCGGAATCTCCTTGCGCGAGGCCATCAGGATTCCCTTCACCGAGGGCAGGCGCGGGGTGTTTATCTCGTTGCTGGTGGTGAGGAGGCAGGGCGTCTGGACCTCGACGACCTCGGCGCCGTCCTCGAGGACGCGCTCGCAGCGAATCCCCCCTTCGACGGCCTCGAGGCTCTGGAGCTGGGTCACGCTGGGCAGGCCCAGCGCCTCGGCCAGCGCGAGCCCGGTCGCGCCGTAGCTCCAGTCGCTGGTGAGGCGCCCGCAGAGGATGACGTCGAAGCTCCCCAGCTTGCGGACGGCGCCCGCCAGGATGCGGCTCACCCCGAAGGCGTCGGAGCCCTCGAAGGCCTCGTCCTGGAGGAGGACGGCCTCGTCGCAGCCCATGGCCAGGCATTTCTTCAGCGAATCGCGCGCCTTGGCGCCCCCCACCGTGAGGACCGTGATCTTCCCCCCCTGGTCCTCCTTCAGGGTGATCGCCGCCTCGATGGCGTTCTCATCGAAGGTGCTGATGACGGGCGGCACGTTGGCCGGCGACACGACCGCCATCTTCTCCTCGTCCACCTTGAAGTCGCGCGGGGGTATGTCGGGGTCCTGCACTTGCTTGATGCAGACGATGATGTCCACCTG
This sequence comes from bacterium, assembly GCA_036477985.1. Classification (GTDB taxonomy): domain Bacteria; phylum UBA8248; class UBA8248; order UBA8248; family UBA8248; genus JAZGDQ01. Next base: position 10,558 of record JAZGDQ010000237.1, on the reverse strand, counting down.
TGCCTCTCTCCTCAAGGTCCGATATGCGGCAAGCGGGGCAGGCGCGGCGCGCTGGCGCCGCTCGGTCGCCCCCGGGAGGGAATTGCACCTTAATACCCGCCGAGAGCGGGCGTCAACCGAAAGGAGGCCCGGGGCCGCCCGCCCGGGAAAAAGCCGGGAGAGGGGCCCGAGGCCCGCCGATTGACAGCCCGAAACCCGGCCCCTATAAGATGCCGGAAGGAGGGGGAAGGCCCCGGGGCGCGCGCATAAGCGGCGCGCCCGGCCGCCCCCGCCCCGAACCCGTGAAGCCGTCTGATCGCCCCGGCGATCGTTTCCGGAAGGAGCAGGGCCGATGGCCGAAGTCACACAAGAGCAGGTTCTCGATGCGCTGCGGAAGGTGAAGGACCCGGACCTGGGCAAGGACCTGGTGAGTCTGCGGATGATCAAGGAGGTGCAGGTGAGCGGCGACGCGGTCGCCTTCACCCTGGAGCTGACCACCCCGGCCCATCCCCGGAAGGAGCAATTCCTCGAGGATTGCAAGCTGGCCGTGGGCGCGCTCGCGGGCGTCCAGACCGTCAACGTGCGGGTGACGAGCCACGTCACCTCCCGCCCGGTGGCGGACGGGAAGATCCCCATGGGGGGCGTGAAGAACATCGTCGCCATCGCGAGCGGCAAGGGCGGGGTGGGGAAGTCGACCATCACCGCCAACATCGCCCTCTCCCTCGTCGCCGAGGGGGCCAAGGTCGGGGTGCTCGACGCCGACATCTACGGGCCGAGCCAGCCCCTCATGCTCGGAATCCCGGGCGAGAAGCCCGATGCCGACGAGAACAACCAGATCATTCCCCTCGAGGCGCACGGCGTGCGGGTGATGTCCATCGGCTTCCTCGTCGATGAGGACAGCCCCGTCATCTGGCGCGGGCCCATGGTCATGAAGGCGCTCGTCCAGTTCCTGAGCGAGACGCTGTGGGGGGAGCTCGACTATCTTCTTCTCGATTTTCCGCCGGGGACGGGAGACGCCCAGCTCACCATCGTCCAGCAGGTCTCCCTCGCCGGGGCGGTCATCGTCACCACCCCCCAGGACATCGCCCTCCTCGACGCTCGCAAGGGGCTCCAGATGTTCCGCAAGACCGACGTGCCCATCCTGGGCATATTGGAGAACATGAGCCATTACGAGTGCCCCCAGTGCGGACACCGCGAGTACATCTTCGACAGCGGCGGGGGCGAGCGGGCGGCCCAGCGCTACGAGGCGGCCTTCCTCGGCGCCATCCCGCTCGACATCAAGGTCCGCCTGGGCGGAGACCGGGGCGTGCCCGTCGTCGTGAGCGATCCGGACAGCTCGGTGGCCAAGGAACTCCGCCAGGCGGCGCGCAACGTCGCCCTCCAGGTGGCCATCGCCAACTCCTCGGCGCCCCTCTCGGTGCCCGAGCTCAAGGTCATCGGCTAGACGCGCCCGGGGGCGCATGGGCGCGCTCGCGCGCGCCGGACATACAATCTATCGGCCACGAAGGGGCCTCCCCTCTGCGGGAGACGGGAGAGGGAGCGTCCCTTCATTTTCGCGAAATTTCGAGGAGACACCGATGAACGGGGCGCCCTTGGGGTTGGCCTTCGTGGGGCTGGGCTGGTGGGGCGGCGTCCTCGCCGAAGCGGCCAACGCCTCGGGCGCCGTCCGGGTGACGGGCGGCTTCGCGCGCACCCCGGCCACGCGGGCGGAGTTCGTCGAAAAATACGGCGGGCGGAACTTCGCGAGCCTCGATGAGGTCCTCGCCGATCCGGAGACCGAGGCCGTGGCCGTCGTCTCGGCCAACAGCGTCCACAAGGAGCAGGCCATCGCCGCCGCCCGCGCGGGCAAGCACGTCCACCTCGAAAAGCCCATGGCCCTTTCGGTCTCGGACGCGAAGGAGATCGTCGCCGCCTGCGCGGAGGCGAAGGTGAAGCTCCAGGTCGGCCAGAACTTCCGCCGGTGGCCGATGTTCCGCCGGGCGAAGGAGCTGATCGACTCGGGCCGCCTCGGCACGCCCTCCCTGGCCCTTTGCCGCTTCTCCAACGACCTGGGCTTCACGGCGGGCCCGGAGAGCATGCGCTGGGACCCGGTCCAGAACCCGGGGGGGCCGCTCTACAGCTACACGATCCACATGGCCGACCTCGCCGAGCACCTCTTCGGCGAGGTGGAGGAGGTGCAGGCCGCCTTCGGGAAGGTGGGCGGGCCCGCGCCGGTGGACGACGTCGCCGCCGGCCTCCTGAAGTTTCGCGGCGGCATGGTGGCCGTCCTCGCGGGGAGCTACGTCAGCCCCTTCCTCTTCGGCTTCGAGATTCAGGGGACCGAGGCGAACCTCACCCTCTCCGACGCCCGGATGCCCGAGCTCCAGCCCAAGGGGAGCCGGGGGGAGGACGCCGAGACCCTCGACGTGGGCGGCGGCTTCATCGAGGGAAGGGACATCGCCAACGCCGAACAGTTCGCCGACCTCGCGCGCTGCGTGCGCGAGGGGGGGGAGCCCGAGGTGGGCGGGACGCAGGGCGTGCGCGCCCTGGCCATCATGCGGGCCATGCTCAAGAGCCGCGACGAGGGGCGTCCGGTCACGATCGAGGAGATGCTCGAGAACGACTGAGAAGCGCCGCGCGGGAGGGGGCGGGCTCTCTCCCGCCGCCGGGAAGGGATGCGCCGAAGGTGGGAAAGATTCTCCTTGTCGATCCGCTCTATGACTCCCCGCAGTGGAACGTGGGGCGGGACTGGCTGCCGGGCCACGAGGTGGTCCGCCCGGCCGAGTACACGCCCGAGGCCATCGCGCCCCTCCTGGGGGATGCGGCGGGCATCCTCACCGTCTTTCGCCCCGTGACGCGGGAGATGATGGAGGCGGCGCCGGGCCTCAAGGTGGCGGCCAAGCCCGGGGCGGGGGTGGACAACATCGACGTCGCGGCCGCCACCGAGCGCGGCGTCCTGGTGTGCAACGTCGAGGGGGTGCGCGGGCGGGCGGTGGCCGAGCACGCCTTCTTCATGGCCCTCTACATCGCCCGCCACGCCTGGATGCAGACCGACCCGGCCTGGGAGCACGCCCCCGCCGTCCAGCTGGGGGGAAAGTCGCTCGGGATCGTCGGCCTGGGCGACATCGGCCGCCACGCGGCCGCCATCGGCGCCGGGTTCGGGATGAAGATTCTCGTCGCCACCCGCACGCCCGACCCCTCGCGCGTCCCCGGGGTGGAGATGGAGTTCCTCTCCTTCGAGGACCTCCTCCCGCGGGCGGATTTCCTCGTCCTCTCGATGCCGCTGAGCCCCCAGATGCGGGGGATGATCTGCGCCGACTCGATCGGGCGCATGAAGCCGGAGGCCATCCTCCTCAACGTGGCGCGCGGCCCGGCCGTCGTCACCGACGACCTCCTCGACGCCCTGCGGGAGGGGCGGCTCGCCGGGGCCGGCCTCGACGTGACCGACCCCGAGCCCTTGCCGGCGGACCATCCTCTGCGCCACATGCCGGGCGTCCTCATCTCGCCCCACCACGCCTCGCGCACCCCGGAGACCCAGCAGGCCGCCATGGACCGGTCGGCCGAGAACGTGAGGCGTGCGCTTGCGGGCGAGCGGCCCATCAACCTCGTCAATCCGGAGGCGCTCGAAAGACGGGCGGAGGGGTTTGAAGGGGGGGCGGAGGGATTTGAAGGGGGGGCGGAGGGGCCCGAAGGGGAGGGGAGGTGAGCCTGCGCGTCCTCTCCCCGCCCCCCACGCCCTCCCGCGCCTGGCGCGGGGGGGGCCGCTGATGCCCTTTGAGATCCTGGCCATCATCTCGGGCTTCTTCTTCTCCCTCTCCACCATCTGCATCCGCCGCGGCCTGGAGGGGAGCACCCCCCACACGGGCAGCCTCATCGTCACCCTCACGAATTTCGTGGGCTTCACCCTCGCCCTCGCCCTGGTGGATTACTCCCGGCTCCATCTGTCGTGGCACTGGGCGGCCTTCCTGGCGGCCGGCCTCGCCTCGCCCGCCGCCTCCCTCTTCTTCATGTACCGCTCGGTCAAAGCCCTCGGGGTGGCGCCGACGACCTCGATCGGAAACCAGCACGCCATATTCGGCGCCTTCTGGGCCTTCCTCATTCTCGGCGAGCGGCCCCCGGCCATCGTGTGGGCGGGCATCGCCGTCGTCGTCTCGGGCGTCTACCTCCTCACCGGCGGAGGGAGCATGCGGGGCAAGCTGCGCCACCTGTGGCTCCCCGTCCTCTCGGCCAACTGTTTCGCCGTGGCCCACGTCTTCCGGAGGATGGGGTTCGAGGGGATGGACTCCTTCATCTTCGGCGGCTTCCTCCAGGGCGCCTCCGCGGCCGTGGTCGCCCCCCTCCTCCTCCCGCTGGCGAACCGCGGGATGGCCTACGTCTTCTCGCGCCGTTCGGTGGGCTTCTACCTCCTCTCGGGCGGCTCGATGATCTGCGCCCAAATCACCCTGCTCATGGCCCTGCGCCTGGGAAAGGTCTCGCTCGTCTCCCCCCTCCTCTCCTCGGGGCCCCTGTTCGCCCTCCTGCTCGCGCCCCTCCTCCTCGGGAAGCGGGAGCCGATCACGCCGCGGGTGGCGGGCGGCGTTTGCCTCATCGTCCTGGGCGCGGTCCTGGTCACCGCCCTGCGGTGAGGCGGGGCGGAATCCTCCCGGCTCTCGGCTTTCCGCCTCCCCGGCCGGGCGGGGAGGCGGAATCGGTTGACACGCGCGCTCCTCCGCGATAATGGATGGGAGTCCCAGTGCGCTCGGTGAACTCCGCCGCCTGAAATTTCCGGATACGGGAGAGACGCCCTTTTCACTGACCTCTCCGGCGGACGGGGGAATTCGGCGAGAGCGCCTCTTCCGGAGGGGGATGAATCGTGGCTGCGACGATCACGGCCAAGGGCTGCACCGACCGCGCCGCCGGCATCTTGCGCGATATTTTCGGCGCGATGGATGACGGCCTCACCTTCCGCCTGTGGGACGGGACCGAGCTGCGCGTGGGCCGGAACATCCAACCCATCATCATCGCCTTCTCCTCGCTCTCCGTTTTCAAGCGCCTTCTCTTCAAGCCCACGGCGTACAACTTCGGCGAGGCCTACATCGAGAGCGAGATCGATTTGGAGGGCGACTTGTTCGACGCGATGAATGTGGCCAACAGCTTCGATGAAGTGAACCTTTCCCTATGGCAGCGCCTGCGCCTGGGCCTGCGCATCTGGATGCTCTCCGAATGAGCGCCTGGGACGCCCTCATCGTGGGCGGCGGGCCGGGCGGGAGCACGGCGGCCTTGCGGCTGGCGCGGTCCGGGCTGCGCGTCCTCCTTCTGGACGCGGCCGTCTTTCCCCGGGTGAAGCTGTGCGCCGGCTGGGTGACGAAGCAGGCGATGGCCGACCTCGAGCTGGACCCGGAGACCTATCCCCACACCATTCAGCCCTTCGAGGCCGTCTACGTCGGCCTGGGCAAGAGCCTCCACGAGACGCGCTGGCGGGAGCCGGCGAGCTACGGGATCGTCCGCAAGGAGTTCGACGCCTTCCTCCTGCGGCGGGCCGAGGCGGCCGGGGCCGAGGTGCGCGAGGGGGTGCGCGTCCGCGGGGTCGAGGCGGGGGCCGGGGGGGTCCGGCTCGACCTGGGCGGGGAGTTCGCCGAGGGCCCCCTCGTGGTGGGGGCGGGCGGGCACGCCTGCCCGGTGGCCCGGGCGCTGGGCGGGGTCTCCGGGGAGGAGTCGGTCGTCCTCACCCAGGAGAGCGAGACGCGGGTGGGGAGCGAGCGGCTCCGGGCGATCGCCCCCAACTACGGCTTTCCCGAGCTGTTCGCCGAGCCCGACTTCAACGGCTATTCTTGGTATTTCACCAAGGGGGAGTTCCTCAACATCGGGGTCGGCTGCATCGGCAAGCGGCCCAGCGTGCACGAGCGGCGCGACGCCTTCCTCGACCGCCTCCGGGAGAGCGACAGGCTCCCGGCCGACCTGGAGCTCGTCCCCTTCAAGGGGCACGCCTAGTCGGTCCGGCGCGCCGCGCCGCGCCGGGCGGCGGGAGAGCGCTTCCTCTTGGTGGGGGACGCCGGGGGGCTCGCCCGCGACTACAGCGGGGAGGGCATCGGCCCCGCCGTGCGGAGCGCCGTGATGGCGGCCGAGGCCGTTCTCGCCTGGAAGGAGCGGGGCGAGGGGCTTGAGGCCTACGCCGTGCGAATTTCCCGGACGTTCGGGAGCGGCGAGAGAGGCTTCGCCGAAAAGGCGATTCAGCTCTTGCCGAACGCGCTGCTCCGGGCGGTGGCGAGGACGCTTTGCGGAAACGCCTGGCTGCGGCGGCGGTTGGTCCTCGAGGGCGCTTTCGGGATCGGCTGATCCCGGCGCATCGAAAAGGGGAGGAGAAGATGGCCAGGGTCCGGACCAAAGAGTTCGACCGCGATGCAATCGCCCACCACTACGACGTGTCGAACGATTTTTACGAACTCTTCCTCTGCGAGAACATGCTCTACACCTGCGCCTACTACCGCGATCCCGAAGGCGGGCTGGACCAGGCCCAGCGGGACAAGATGGATCTCGTCTGCCGCAAGCTTCGCCTCTCGCCCGGGGAGGACTACCTCGACATCGGGTGCGGCTGGGGGAGCCTCGCCATATGGGCCGCCAAGCACTACGGGGTGAACGCCACCGGGGTCACCCTCTCGGGCGAGCAGGCCAAGTGGGGGCAGGAGTGGGTGAAGCGCGAGGGGCTCGAGGACCGCTGCCGGATCCACCACATGGACTACCGGGATTTTCTGGCCGACCGCACGTTCTCGAAAATTTCGGCCGTCGGCATCATCGAGCACGTCGGAATCGCCAACTATCCCTCGTTCTTCTCCTCCGTCCGCGCGCGCCTGCGCGAGGAGGGGCTTTTCCTCAATCACGGCATCACGCACCAGAAATTTTGGAAGCGCACGAGCCAGACCGATTTCCTCGAGCGCCACATCTTCCCGAACGGCGAGATGGACGACATCACCCACATGATGGACGTCATGGAGCGGGAGCGGTGGGAGATCTTGGACGTGGAGTGCCTCCGCCTCCATTACGCGCGAACCTGCCACCAGTGGTACGACAAACTCGAGGAGAACGCCGTGCGCGCCCGCGAGATCGTGGGGGAGCGCATCCACCGCATCTACCGCACCTGGCTCGTATGCTCGTCCGAGGCCTTCTATACGGGCTCGCTCAGCCTGTATCAGGTTCTCCTTCAGAAGCACGAGATCATTCGGCGCCATGATCTCCCCTCGATTCGTGAGGACGTGTACAAATACTTCCTCACCCCCGGCGAGGAGGAAAATCGAGGTGTCCGCGTTTAGCCCGTCTGCTGCGGTGTTCTCGAAGGGGAATTTCCCCGCCTTCCATCCGGCCTGGTTCTGCCCGGGCCCCCATCTCCAGAGCGTGTGGGGATATTTCTTCCACCGCCCCCCGGCCTGCCCCTGGCGTCGCGAGCATTGGGAGACGCCGGACGGCGACGTCCTCGCCCTCGATTTTCTCGAACCGCCCGGCCGGGAAGGCGGCTCCCTCCCCACCCTCCTCGCCCTGCACGGCCTCGAGGGCTCCTCGGACTCCTTCTACATCCGCGGGCTGGCCGCGGGGGCCGCGGCGCGCGGGTGGCGCACCGCCGCCCTCAACTTCCGCTCCTGCGGCGGCGCGCCCAACCGGCTGCCCCGCCTTTACCACTCGGGCGAAACGGGGGATCTCGAATACGTCGTGTGCCGGCTGAGCGAGGGCCTGGAGGGGCCCCTCCTCCTGGCCGGGTTCTCCCTCGGCGGGAACGTCCTCCTCAAGTGGCTGGGGGAGCGCGGGGAGGGGGTTCCGGGCCACGTCCTGGCGGCGGCGGCCGTCTCGGCCTCCTTCGCGCCGGGCGCCTGCGCCGCCGCCCTCGACTCCCCGCGGGGGGCGCTCTACCGGCGGAGCTTCATTCACTATTTGCGGGAGAAGTTCCGGGAGATCGGGCGCCGCCACCCGGGCGTCATCGACCCCGAGAAGGTGCGGCGGATGCGCACCTTCGCCGAGCTCGACCGCTGGTTCACGGCCCCCCTCCACGGCTTCGCCGACGAGCGCGACTACTACGAGCGGGCGAGCTCGCTGGGCGATCTGCCCCGCATCCGCGTGCCCACCCTCCTCCTCAGCGCCGCCGACGATCCCATCGTCCCTTCCGATGTCTTCCCGCGCGAGGCCGTGGCCGCCTCCCCCTGGCTGCGGGGGGCGCTCCTCCCCACGGGAGGGCACATCGGCTTCGTGGAGGGGCGGAATCCGCGGGCGGCGGGCTTTTGGGCCGAGAAGCGCCTCCTCGAGTTCCTCGCGGCCTGTCTGGAGGGGGAGGGGAGCCTCCCGCCCCTGGAGGGCTAGGGGAGGGCCTCGCGCGCGATGCGGAAGGTCTCGGGGTGAAAGAGAAGGCGGGCGTGGCCGGCGCCGGTCACGGTCCGGTTCTCCACCCCGGGCGCCTCCCAGCGCGCGTTCGCGTTCGGGATGACGAGCTGGTCGAAGTCGGAGGCGATGGCCGTCGCCTCCACCCCCGCCGGCAGGCCCGCCGCATCCAGGCGCCGAAGGAAATCCCCCCCGGGGCGCAGCTGGCGTCCCCCGCCCAGGAGGGAGAAGCGCCACAGCTCGCTCCCCCCGTGGGGGGCGCCGACCGTCACGATGCGCCGCACCCTCCGGCTCCCCTCGTGGGCCCACAGGTACCGCCGAAGGACGATTCCCCCCATGCTGTGCCCCACCGCGTCGAATTCCGCGTAGCCCGCCTCGCGGCAGAGCCCTTCGATGAAGTCGTGGAGCTGGCGCGCAGCGGCCTCGATCGGACTCCACGGGGGCCGGTAGGTGAAGTGGTGGACCGTGCGCCCCGCGCGGAGGAACTTGCGCGAGAGGGGGAGCATCGTGAGGCCGCGCATCCCGAGGCCGTGGACGAAGACGATGGGCCGCGCGCCCGTTGAGGGGGGGGGAGGCGCGGGCGCCCGCTCGCTCTCGGCGTCCGCCAGCGTGCGGGGCTTTCGGCGGCGCCAGGGGCCGCGGAAGAAGGCGAGGAGCCAGTCCGCCGCGCAGAGGGCGAGGAGGGCGGCCTGGCAGGCCATCTCGACGAGGATGGGGAGGGCGTCGCGGGGAGAGAACTCCCAGAGGCCGCGGGCGTCCTGGGTCCGACGCGCCTCCTCGTACCAGCGCAGAGAGAAGGCGATGGCGTGGAAGAGCAGGAAGGCGACGGTGAACAGCCCGATGAGAATCCAGAGGAAAATCATGGCCGCGCCTCGCTGGCTCGGCTCCCGCCCTCCGGGCTTGGCTCCCGGCCTCCGGGCGCCGAGGGATCTGTACGATATCGCCGGGTGGGGGAAATGGAAAGGGAGGCGACCCGCCCGGCGGGGAGGGGAGGGGAAGAGGGCCGGCCTCAGCCGGGCCGGCGGAAGTTGCGCGCGCGGCCCCTCTCCCAGCGCGCGCGGGCGCAGGCGATGAGCCGGTCGAGCATGGCGGGGTAGGAGATGCCGGCCGCCTCGATCATCTTGGGGTAGGCGCTCAAGGGGGTGAAGCCGGGCAGGGTGTTCAGCTCGTTGAGGTGGATCTCCCCGGAGGACTCCCGGTAGAAGAAATCCACCCGGGCGAGGCCGGAGCAGCCCAGGGCGGTGAAGGCCGCGCGTGCGTGGGCGCGCACCCGGTCGGCCACCGCCTCGGGCAGGGGAGCGGGGATGAGGATGTCGGTCAGGCCGGGGGTGTATTTCGCCTCATAGTCGTACCACCCGCGCTGGGAGCGGATCTCGGCCAGCGGGCTCGCCAGGAGGGGCCCCCCCTCCGGGTCCTCCAGCACGGCGCACTCGAACTCCCTCCCCTGGGCGTCCTCCTCGACCAGGACCTTGTTGTCGTACTCCAGGGCGTGGGCGACGGCCCCGGCGAGGCCGCCCGAATCCTCCAGGCGGCGGACACCGACGCTGCTGCCCAGGGCGGCGGGCTTCACGAAGAGGGGAAAGCCCACCTCGGCGGCCGCCTCCGCCATCGCCTCCTCCGGCCCGGCCTCCCACCTCGCGAGGGTGATCGTCACCGAGGGGAGGGTGGGCAGCCCGGCGGCGCGCAGGACGGCCTTGGCCGCCCCCTTGTCCATCGAGAGGGCCGAGGAGAGGCAGCCCGAGCCGACGAAGGGGGCGTCGGCGAGCTCGAGGAAGCCCTGGAGGGTGCCGTCCTCGCCGAAGGAGCCGTGGATGATAGGGAAGAAGACGTCGACGGCGGTCGCCTCCCCCCCTTCGGGGAAGCGGAGGGCGCCGCCGCCCGGCGCGGCGGGGAGGAAGACCTCGCGCCCCTCCTCCTCGGGGGCGTCCGGGCGCGGGAGGAGGAGCCACCTCCCCTCGCGGGTGACGAGGAGGGGGACGATCTCGCAGCGCGCCCCGTCGAGGGAGGCCATGATGCCGGCCGCCGAGGCGAGGCTCACCTCGTGCTCGGCCGAGCGGCCCCCGAAGAGGACGCCCACCCGCAATTTCTCCGAGCGATCGGTCGCCATCTCTCCTTCTCCCTCGATGGAGTTTGTCCGCCCGCCGCGCCCGCGTGCGGCGGCGGGGCTATCGGATGAGCTTGGAGAGCGCCTTGAAGTCTTCCGTTCCGGACCGCCGCAGCAGGTCGAAGAGGACCTGCTCGGTGGTGGTGGGAACGCCGC
>JAZGDQ010000236.1:0-2688 GCA_036477985.1 bacterium | reverse complement strand
CTCCGCGTGCGGGGCTTCACCCAGGACGACGCCCACATCTTCGGCACCCCCGAGCAGGCCGAGGAGGAGGTCATCGGCGTCATCGACCTGGCCCACTTCATGCTCAAGATCTTCGGCTACGATGACTTCACGACCGAGCTCTCGGTCCATGACCCCGCCGACTTCAGCAAGTACGCCGGCGAGCTCAAGGACTGGGAGGCGGCCGAGGCGGCCCTTCAGAGCGCGCTCGACAAGAAGGGAATCTCCTTCAAGCGGATCGAGGGCGAGGCCGCCTTCTACGGCCCCAAGATCGACATCAAGATGTACGACGCCCTCGGGCGCGGCTGGCAGGGCCCCACCATCCAGTTCGACTTCAACCTGCCCAACCGCTTCGACATCAACTACGTCGGGGCCGACGGCGCGCGCCACAAGGTGATCATGATCCACCGCACCGTCCTGGGCTCGATGGAGCGCTTCGTGGGCGGGCTGATCGAGCACTACGCCGGCGCCTTTCCGACCTGGCTGGCCCCGGCGCAGGCCCGGGTCATGACCATCACCGACGCGCAGATTCCCTTCGCCCGCACTGTCGAGCGCGACCTCCTCGCCGGGGGAATCCGCGCCGAGGGCGACTTCCGCAACGAGAAGATCGGCTACAAGATACGCGAGGCGCAGGTCGAAAAAATTCCCTACATGCTCGTCGTCGGCGGCCGCGAGGCCGAGGGGGGCCAGGTCGCCGTTCGCATTCGGGGAAAGGGAGACATCGGGGCCGAGTCCGTCGATTCGGCCATCCAACGCATCCGCGCGGACATCGAAGCCCGTGCGTTTGCTCCTGGGGAGGGCTGAGATGGCGTACCGCTTCCGTGGCCGCGACATTCGCCCGACGGCGACCGGGCCGCCCGTGAACGAGGCCATTCGGGCGCCGGAGGTTCGGGTGATAGACGAAGAGGGGGAGCAGCTCGGGGTGATGCCGATTGCGGAGGCGTTGAAGATCGCAGAGGATCGGGACTACGACCTGGTCGAAATCTCCCCGAACGCCGACCCCCCCGTTTGCAAGATCATGGACTACGGGCGGTACAAATACACCCAGCAGAAAAAGGCCAACGAAGCCAAGAAGCGCCAGACGACCGTCGAGCTCAAGGAAGTCAAGATGCGCATCAAGATCGATGAGCACGACTACGAGTTCAAGAAGAAGCACGCCGAGCGGTTTCTCCTCGACGGGAACAAGGCGAAGGTGACGATCATGTTCCGCGGCCGCGAGGTCACCCATCCCGACCTGGGCCGCAAGCTGCTCGATCGGGTCGCGAACGAGCTTATTGAGATCTCCTCGATGGAGCAGACCCCCAAGCTGGAGGGGCGGAACATGACCATGGTGCTCACCCCGAAGATCTCGAAGGCGCAGCTCCAGAGCGCGAAGAGCAGCCAGGAGAAAACGTCCAAGAAGAAGTCGCAGGAGAGGGTTCAGGAGACGAGCGAGGATCTGAAGGCCCCGTTGGGCGAGGCGATCGAAAAGGCCGGCGTTGCGCCGACGGAAGAGGCCGAATCGAAAGACGAGGAAGGGAAAGAAGATGCCGAAGCTTAAGACCAATCGGGGCGCCGCCAAGCGGTTCAAGATCACCGGAAGCGGAAAAGTGAAGCGGAACCAGGCCCACCACCGCCACATCCTCACCAAGAAGACCCGGAAGCGGAAGCGCGACCTGCGGCATGGCGCCCTCGTCTCGGGCGCGGATCTGCCCCAGGTGCGGCGCCTCCTGCCCTACGGATAAGGCCGCCCCGGCCCGGCCCCCCATCTTCCCCTCCCCCCGGGGCGGGGTTGCAGGCGGGCGCCCCTGCGGGTATAGTCCCCCGTCGATTGGGGCCTGCCGCGGGACGCTCCGGCGGCCCGCCTCAAGGAAACCGGGACGTTTGACGGGTGCGGAAGGCGTGCCCGGCGCGGCTTCTCCCCGGCGGGGGAGGGCGCGCGGGCCTGTTTCGTCGGAGGGTGAAAGATGCCCCGCTCCACGGGGAATCCGGCCGGAAGGGCGCGCCGCAAGCGCCTCCTCAAAGCGGCCAAGGGATACCGCGGCGCGCGCTCGAAGCGCTACCGCTCGGCGCACGAGACCGTCCTGCGGGCGATGGCCTTCGCCACCCGCGACCGCCGCGTCCGCAAGCGCGAGTTCCGGCGCCTGTGGACCGTCCGCATCAACGCGGCCGCCCGGGAGCTGGGGCTGAGCTACAGCCGCTTCATCTACGGGCTCGGCAAGGCGGGCGTCGCGGTCAACCGCAAGGTGTTGGCCGACATCGCCCTCTCCGACCCGCCCGCCTTCGCCAAGCTGGTCGAGATCGCCCGGGGGCAGGGCTAGGCGGCCCGGCGGCGAGAAGCTGCTGGCTCCGCCCTGGCGGGCGGAGCTTTTTTTTTCGGACCCCACCGGAGACCGCCCTCGGATCGCGGCGATGAACGAATCCGAACTCCATGACTTCGTGCGCGAGGCGGCCGCCTCCATCGCCCGGGCCCGGGACGCGGCCGCGGCCGAGGAGGTGCGCCTGCGCTACCTCGGGCGAAAGGGCGGCCTCCTGACCGAGGTCATGCGCGGGCTCAAGGATCTTCCCCCCGACCAGAAGCGCGCGGTGGGGCCGCTGGCGAACCAGCTCAAGAGGCTCATCGAGAAAGGGGCCTCGGCCGTCAAGCGCGAGGGCCCCTCGGCGCTGGGCGCGGTCCTGGAGGAGCACCTC
>JAZGDQ010000235.1:0-2800 GCA_036477985.1 bacterium | reverse complement strand
CTGGTCAATAAGGTCGTGCCCGCGGATCGGCTGATGGAGGAGGCGCGGGAGCTGGCCGGGAAATTTGTCCGGAAGAGCGCTCCGGTGATGGCGCTCATCCTCCAGGCGGCAACGCAGGGCCTCGGCGGCGCGCTCGAGGCCGGGCTGGCGCTCGAGGCCGATCTTTTCGGCCGCTCGGTGGCCACCGAGGACAGCCGGGAGGGGCTCGGCGCCTTTATCGAGAAGCGCGAGGCGAAGTTCGAGGATCGGTAGGAAAAATGGCCCAGAAAATCCGTAGCGCAAGAGCGAACCGGACAGCCAAGCGCCTTCCGCTCGCGGACGGGGCCCTCAACGGCCGGACGGCCGAGGGCCGGACCGCCTCGAAGGGCCCGAAGCCCGTAGGCCGAAGGCCCGCCGGGAAAAAAACCCAAAAACAACTCGAGATCGAGCGCATCAGGAGATGGATCAAGAGAAACCTCCCGCCCCAGGGGACGCCCGAGTGGGAGGCCCTGTGCACGGGGTGCGGCAAGTGCTGCTACGACAAGGTGTGGCGGGGCTCGCGGCTGATGCTGTTGACAAGCGCCTGCGGGTTCCTGGACATGGGGACAAACCGCTGCAAATGCTATTCGGATCGCTTCGAGAAGGAGCCCCTATGCATGCCGGTGGACGCGGAGATCATACAGATGGGCGGGTTGCCGGCGGATTGCCCCTACGTGGAGAACCTGCCCGGCTACCGGCCTCCGATCGAGGTGAACAAGACGATCGACGAGATTTGACCCCCGCCCCCCGGATCGACTCCTTCCCAGAGGCCTGAAACGACATGAAATCAGGCATCCTAACTAATTGATTATCATATGAATGATCTACCGGACGGCTACGATCTCGAAGCCCTTTTGTCGGGCGATGTCCGAGTGGCCTCCCGCCTTATCCGCCGCATCGAGGACGGAGATCCCGCGATCCGCCCGGCCCTCAAGGCCCTCTACCGCCGGGGCGGGAGCGCCCGGGTTATCGCCCTCACCGGGCCCCCCGGGGTGGGCAAGAGCACGCTGGCCGATCAGCTCATCGGCGCCTACCGGGCCGGGGGGAAGCGGGTGGCCGTCCTGGCCGTCGATCCGACGAGCCCGTTTACGGGGGGCGCGATCCTGGGCGACCGGATCCGCATGGGCCGCCACTTCGCCGACGAGGGCGTTTTTATCCGGAGCATGGCCGCCCGGGGCCATCTGGGCGGTCTCGCCCGCGCGACCGGGGAGGCCGTGGTCGTTCTCGATGCCATGGGATGGGACATCGTTCTCATCGAGACCGTCGGGGTGGGCCAGCCCGAGATCGAGGCCGTCTACCTCGCCGAGACGGTCATCCTCGCCCTCGCCCCGGGGGAGGGGGACGATATCCAGGCGGCCAAGGCGGGTATCATGGAGATCGCCCACGTTTTCGTGGTGAACAAGGCCCGGCGCGAGGGCGCCGACACCGCCGTGAAACTGATCGAGGAGTCGCTGAACCAGAGGGCGGCGGGGGGCGAGGAGGACTGGCGGCCCCCTGTTTTGAAGTGTGAAGCCCTGGCCGGGGAGGGGATCGAGGAAATCATCCGGGCGCTGGGGGAGCGGCGTGATTTTCTCGGCGCCCATCCGCCGGCGGCCCAAAACCTCCGGCGGGCGCGAGCGCGCCAGCTGCTCTCGGAGACTTTCCGCGCCCTCTCCGCCGAGCGCTACGCCTTGGCCCGCGAGGGGGAGCCTGCCTTCGAGGCCCTTCTCGCGGCCATCGCCGCGCGGGAGGAGGACCCCTACACCGCCGCCGAGCGCCTGCTCGGCCCGGGCCAGGGGAATTAAACGTTGGTTTAGAGGAGGCCCATCGGATGAAAAGCGCGGAATCCTACCGGGCGGTTTTGGTGACGGCGGGCTCCGAGGAGGAGGGGGCGAGGATCGCCCGCGCCCTCGTCGAGGAGCGGCTCGCCGCCTGCGTCAACATTGTGCCGCGCATCCGGAGCATCTACCGCTGGCGCGGTGCGGTGGAGGATGAGGCCGAAACCCTGCTCGTCATCAAGACCTCCGCTGGCTCCCTCGAAAAGCTCGAGGCCCGCGTCCGGGAGCTCCACAGCTACGAGGTCCCCGAAATCATCGCCCTCCCGCTCGATTCGGGGAGCGCGCCCTACCTGGACTGGCTCGGAGAGAACACCTAGCCCCTCCTGGCTTGAAAAAACGGAGGATGCCTTCAGTGCGGTTTCGTAATCTAATCATTATCGCGGCGGCCTTGCTCCTGTGGCTCCCTGCCTCAAGCGTTGCGGCCCCGGCTCAGGCGGCGGCCCCGGCCCCGGCCGGGACCCCGTCCCCGGAGCGCCTTCCTCTTTTCGACACCCACGTCCACTACAGCCGCCCGGACTGGGACGTGTATTCGCCCGCGCAGATCCTCAAAATCCTCGGCGCAGCGGGTGTGCGGCGGGCGCTGGTGTCGAGCACGCCCGACGAGGGGACCCTTAAACTGTTTAGCGCAGGCCCCCAGCGCATCGTCCCCAGCCTCCGCCCCTACCGCTCGCGGGCAGACATGGGCGGCTGGACGCGGAGCCAGGAGGTCTTCGACTACGTATCGAAGCGCCTCGAGCGCGGCGTCTACAAAAGCGTCGGGGAGTTTCATATCTTCGATGCCGGTGACGTCAATACCTACCAGATAGGAGGGCTGGCCCGGCTCGCCGTAAAGCGCGGGCTCCTCCTCCAGATTCACTCCGGCCCCGCGCCGGTGCGCGCCCTCTTCGCCATCGCGTCCAAGGTCAAGATACTCTGGGCGCACGCCGGGATGAGCGAGCCGCCCGGCGTGGTGGGGCGGATGCTGG
>JAZGDQ010000234.1:0-4017 GCA_036477985.1 bacterium | reverse complement strand
TGTTCGTCCCCACCGTCTCCTCGCTCTGGCCGTGGAGGTCGCCCCAGTAGGGCCGCCACTTGCGGGCCTTCTCCAGGACGCGGATGCGGTTCCCCGCCCCCTGGAGAGGCGCCCCGCCAGAGAAATCCACCTCGGCCAGGACTCTTCCGAGGTCGCCCCCGCCGGGAGCGTCCGCCTTGCCTGGGCCGCTGGCCCCGCCTGAAATGCCCGCCTCGCCGAGGCCGCTCGCCTCCCAGCGCAGCCCCTCCAGGCGGATGACTGCGGGGCCTTCCGCCTCGAAGCGGACGCTGTCGGGGAGGCCGGCGCAGGCCCCTCCCTCGGCCCGAAGGCGCGCCTCGGCCGGCGCCCCCTCGCACGGGTTCCCCCACTCGTCCTCCAGCTTGATGAGGAGCCAGGATTCCTCGCCCGGGGCCTGCTCGGTCGGGCCGTGGAGGGTGAGCCGGGCCGGCGGGCCGGGGACGATCGAAAACGTCGGGGTTCCGGCCGCCTCGATGAACTGGCCCGCGCCGAAGCAGTCGGCGAAGAGGCGCATCCGGTGGCGGCGCTCGCAGAAGGTTTGGGCGCGGTCGCCCCGCCCCCCGGCCGAGCGGTCCCCCAGGGTGATGGTGACGGTGTCGCCCTCGGCGAGGTAGCTGTCGAAGACGTCCACGACGAGGCCGTTCTGCCAGGGGCGCACGTTCGACTTCAGGTCCCACCGCAGGCGCAGGCGCGCCCCCCCGCTCGTCTCGGCGCGGGCGTAGTGGTCGGCCAGGGGATTGTCGGTCTGGGGACGGGCCCAATCGCTGGCGAAGCGGCGCGAGAGGACGAGGGTTCCCCCGTCGTCCACCCCGTAGCGCCCGACGTGGAAGGTGAGCCGCCAGGAGCCCCAGCTCCCCGCCACCACGTCCCCCGGCGGGTCGAGCTCGCACCACCCCACCCACTCGCGCACCCACGCCTCGCTCTTTCCGTGGCGCCCGTCCGGGGTGGTGTCCATGCCGGAGGTCATCCGCGGCCCCTCCCCCCGGCGCCGGGCGTCACGCCCTCGGCGGGCGTCACACCCTCGGCGGGGGGCAGATGTTCGAGAAGGAAGTCGATGGTGCGGCGAATCGAGTCCGCCCGCTCGGCCTTCGTCCGCCTCCAGGCGAGGACGAAGTTGTGGCCCACCCCCTCGTAGAGCTTGATGGCGGCGTGGCTTCCGTTCCGCCTGCGGCGGAGGGCCTCCACCATTCGAATCGACTGGCTCGAGCGGATGGTCCGGTCCTCCACCCCGTGGAAGAGGAGGACGGGGACCCGCGTTTTCTCCGCCATGAGGAGCGGGCTCTTCTTCTCCATGTAGCGCTTCCAGCGCTTGGCGTCCTCGGGGGCCAGGACCAGGAGCAGGGCATTCACGCGGTGGCGGATGAAGGAGACATAGTCGTAGGGGCCGTAGTAGCCCACAACGGCGCCCACCTCGGGGAGGTCCGACACCCGGAAGGCCATGTCGGAGCCGAGCGAGAAGCCGATGAGAGCGGCCTTCCCGCCCGCGCAGAGGGGGCTCTTGGCGAAGGAGGCCGTCGCCCGGGCGATGTCCCCGATCTGGAGCTCGAACTGGCGCTTGCGGTGCTCGAAGGGAACGGTCAGCCCCTCGATGTCGACGTAGTGGGCCGAGTAGTAGTTGAGAATGAGGGCCGTCACCCCGCGCGCGGCCAGCTCGTGGGCGTAGCGGATGTAGGCCCGCCACCAGCCCCCCTTCCCGTGGAGGAGGACGGCGCAGGGAAAGCGCCCCTCGGCGCGGGGGCGGACGAGATAGCCCTCGACCTGGGCCCCCGCCTCGCTTCCGGGGAGGAGGATGCTCCGCTCGATGAAGGCGTAGGAGGAGGGTCCGGGGGGGCGCAGCCCCATCGTCCGGGCCCGGGCGCAGCTCGTCACCGCGAGGAGGAGGAAGGCGAGGAGGACGATCCGCCGCCGGGGGGGGACCCGCCTCCAAAGGGCGCGAAGGAAGGTCCTGACCGACCCGGGGCGGCTTTCTGCGGCCATGCGCTTTCTCCCAAAAAACCTGGAAAATCTCCGAACACCCCGGGCTTCTCAAAATCGCCCGCATCGGAGCATAATGAACCCATCAAGGTTCGGCAACGGTTTCCGGGGAGAATCCATGTCCGCCATCGTCGATCACCTGCGCGCCCGCCGCGAAGAGAGCGTCGAGCAGCTCTGCGCCTACCTGAAGATTCCCTCCATCAGCACGCTCAACCTGGGCATCCGCGAGGCGGCCGACTTCCTGGCCGGCCTGATGGATCAGGCCGGGGTCGAGGCGCGGATCATGCCCACGGCGGGCCAGCCGGTGGTCTACGGGGAGGCGAAGGGCCCCCCCGGGGCGCCCGTTCTCCTCATCTACGGCCACTACGACGTCCAGCCCGCCGATCAGGCCGAGGGATGGGCCGCCCCCCCCTTCGAGCCCCAGGTGCGCGAGGGGCGCATCTACGCGCGCGGCGCCGGGGACAACAAGGGCCAGCACTTCGCCCAGATCAAGGCGGTGGAGGCCTTCCGGGAGACGGACGCCCCCCTTCCCGTCACCGTGAAATTCCTCATCGAGGGGGAGGAGGAGATGGGCTCGCCGAACCTGGGCGGTTTCGTCGAGAAGCACCGGGACCTCCTCGCGGCCGACATCGCCTGCTCCTCGGACGGCTCCCTCCATCCCTCGGGGCGGCCCACCATCGCCCTCGGCTGCCGGGGCCTCCTCTACATCGAGCTCGTCTGCCGGGGGGCCGGGAAGGACCTCCACTCGGGCACCTACGGGGGGGCGGTCGCCAGTCCCTTCTGGCGGCTCATGGAGGCGGTCCAGGCCCTCCGGGACGCCGAGGGCCGGGTGCGCGTTCCGGGCTTCTACGAGGCCATCCGCCCGGTGGGGGAGGCCGACAGGGCGGCGCTGGAGGGCATCCCGGACCCGGCGTCCGAGATCCGCGCGGCGCTGGGGGAGGGGGCGGCCCGCATCCAGGACCCCGCGGCCTTCTACCAGAACACCCTAACGGGTACGAACCTGAACGTGTGCGGCTTCCAGGGGGGCTACTCCGGGGACGGCATGAAGACGGTCATCCCCGGGGAGGCGCGCGCCAAGATGGATTTTCGCCTCGTGGTGGATCAGGACCCCCACCGCATCTTCGAGGACGTGTGCGCCTTCATGGAGGCCGAGGGCTTCGGGGACGTCGAGGTGCGCAAGATGGCCACCTTCCAGCCGAGCAAGACGCCCGCCGACAATCCCCTCGTCCAGCGGATCATCGCGGCCGTCGCCGCCGCCGGGGAGGCGCCGGTCGTCTACCCGAACTTCGGGGGGAGCGTGCCCGACAACCTGTTCACCCAGACCCTGGGCATCCCCTCCATCTGGCTCCCCCTCGCCAACGCGGACGGAAACTTCCACGCCCCCGAGGAGAACCTGCGGATCGACATCCTCCACCGGGGGACGGAGCTCGCCGCCGCCCTCATCGCGGGGATGGGGTAGGGTTTCCCCCCAATCCCCCGAGGCGCCGCATGCCCCCCCTCCTTTGGACGATAGGCCACAGCCGCCACACCGCGGCGCGCCTTCTGGATCTCCTCGAGGGGCAGGGCGTCTCCCGCCTCATCGACGTGCGGAGCGTCCCCTACAGCCGTCGCCATCCCCAGCACAACCGCGAGCGCCTCGCCGCCGCCCTCGAGGGGCGCGGCATCGCCTACCATTGGGAGGGGGAGGCCCTGGGCGGGCGGCCCGACAAGGCGGGGCGGGCGGATCTCTGCGGGCCCGACGGCGCCCCCGACTGGGGGAAGGTGCGCGCCGAGCCGGAGTTCCGGGAGGCGCTGGCGCGGCTGCGCCGGCATGCGGAGGAGAGGCCCTCGGCCATCCTGTGCGCCGAGGAGGACCCGCGCCGCTGCCACCGCCTCCACCTCGTCTCGGCCGCCTGGGCGGAGGAGGTGGGCGAGGAGATTTTTCACATCCGGGGGAATGGGCGGGTCGAGACGCAAAAGGAAGTCGCCCCCCCGCTTGCGGACGATCCCCAGCTCGCGCTCTTCGGGGTGGCGCCACAGGGGTGG
>JAZGDQ010000233.1:0-6077 GCA_036477985.1 bacterium | reverse complement strand
ATGGCGCATGTCCTGAAAGCCGGCCGGCCCGCCGATGGAGGGCTCCGCTAATCCATGTCCTCCCTTCGCCAGCGCCTGGGCCTCGCCTCCCTCCTGTTGGTCATGATCATGGTGACGGGCATAGCCGGCTATTCGTTCATCGAGGGCTGGAGTTTTTTCGATTCATTTTACATGACCGTGATCTCGCTCACCACGGTGGGGTACAACGAAACCCGCGAGCTGACGACGAACGGCCGCATATTCACCATCTTCCTCCTCTTCGGGGGAATGGGAATTCTGGCCTACGGGGTCGGGACCTTCACCGCCTTTCTCGTCGAGGGCCACCTCTCGGATATCCTGAGGATTCGGAAGATGCAGAAGCGGATTAACAGCCTGAAAGGCCACGTCATCCTTTGCGGACACGAGGCCGAGGGGCGCTACGTCCTCGAGGAGTTCATCAAGACAAAGACGCCCTACGTCGTCGTCACCAAGGATGTGGCCTCGCTCAAGGAGGCCTTTCCGAACGAGGAGATGCTCGTCATCGAGGGGGATCCCACCAAGGAGGCTGTCCTCGGAATGGCGAACCTCGAGAACGCGAACGGGCTGGTGAGCGCCCTGAGCTCGGACAGCGAGAACCTCCTCGTCGTCCTCTCGGCGCGCGAGATGAGCCCGAACCTGCGGATCATCTCCAGCGTCTTCGACCGCGAGAACCTGCACAAGTTCCAGCGCGTGGGCGCGGACGGGACCGTCATGGCCACCTTCATCGGGGGCCTGCGCATGGCCTCCGAGGTCATCCGCCCCACCGTCGTCTCCTTCCTCGACGCCATGCTGCGCGAGAAGGACAAGACGCTTCGGATCGAGGAGGTCCAGATCCCCGGCAACGACTGCCCCTGGGTGGGCAAGAGCCTGCGGGATATCGACTTCCCCAAGCAGACCGGCCTCGTCATCGTCGCGGTCAAGTCGCCCAAGTCCGAAAAGTACATCTACAACCCCCGGGGCGATTTCGTCGTCGAGGAGGGCGACACCCTGATCGTCATCGGCGGGCTCGACCAGATTTTCGCCCTTCGGCGGATGCTCGGCCACGTCGTCGACGGGGACGGCCAGGCGGGCGGGGCCGAGGCGGCGGGCGGCAAGGAGGCGGCGAAGGCCACGTGAGGGCCGGCATCCGCCACCCCTGGGACCTGAGCCCCCGCGAGGCGGCGGCCCTTCAGACGCGCCTTCGCGAAAAGCTGCGCCTCGCGCCCCCGCGCCGGGCCCCGCGCACGGTGGCGGGCGCCGACGTTTCCTACCCCCGCTTCTCCCGCCGGGCCGTGGCCGGCCTGGTGGTCATGTCCTTCCCCGATCTCGAGCCCATCGAGGAGTCCTTCGCGGCGGGCGAGATGACCTTCCCCTACGTGCCGGGCCTGCTCTCCTTCCGGGAGGGCCCCCTGCTCGAGGCCGCCTTCCGGGGCCTGCGCCGCAAGCCCGACCTCATCCTCTTCGACGGCCAGGGAATCGCCCACCCCCGCGGCTTCGGCCTCGCCGCCCACCTCGGCCTGCGCCTGGGGACGGCGGCGGTGGGCTGCGCGAAGAGCCGCCTCTTCGGAGAGGGGCCCGATCCGCCCGACCGGCGGGGGGCCTGGTCCCCCCTGCGCGCGCCCGGCGGCGGCGAGGTGGTGGGCGCCGCCCTCCGGACGCGGGAGGGGGTGAAGCCCATCTTCGTCTCGCCCGGCCACCTGGCCGACCAGGAGGCGGCGATCGACTGGGTCCTCGCCGCCGCCCCCCGCCACCGCCTCCCCGAGCCGATACGGGCGGCCCACCGGCGCACGAACGAGGAGCGCCGCCGCCGGGGCATCACCTCCTGAGAGAGGGGAGATGAGCGCGGCGCCTGAGGCGAGAGGGACCTGGGGGGCGCGGCGCCCAAAAAAAAACGCCCCCCGCGGAGGGGGACGGTTTTGATTCGATGAAGGGAGCGTTTATCCCTTGCCGGGCGATTCGGCCTCCGGCTTGGGCTCGGCCTCCGACTTGTCCCCCTCCGCCTTGGGGGGCTCGGGGAACTTGTCCTCGACCATGAGGTAGTCGCGCAGGGCGCGGAGCTGGCGGAAGCCGTCCCCGCCGAGGAGCTCCTCGTCGATGGGCTCGCCGTGGCTCACCAGCTCGGCCTTGGCGATGGTCTTGCCCAAATCCCGCGGGATGGAGACCTTGATCTTCTTCTCGTCGATCCCGAGCACTTTGACGAGGAAGCTCTGCCCGCCGAGGCGGAGGGTGGCGGGCTTCTCCTCGGCCAGCTCGGCCTCCTCGCGCGATTCGAGCGTGTAAATCCAGCTCCCATTCTCCTGCTCCCCGCGCACGCCCTTGACGATTTCGGCCCGGTCGCCGGCGCCCTCGAAGAAGACCGGCATCTTGGTCCCCGGGCGGATCTTGGGGGGGTTCATGATCCACCGGAAGATCCAGTCCGGGCGCAGGCGGTCTTTGGCGAGCAGCAGGTTGGGCGCCGTCGGGGGCTCGCGCCCCGGCGGCGGGGGCCACTCGCCGTGGCAGGAGAGGCACTCGGCCTTCTCGAACAGCTCCCGGCCCGCCCTGAGGGACTCCGGCGCGGCCTGCGTCTTGTCGAAGTGGACGTAGGGCCGGAGCTTTCCGTCCAGGGCGGCGAAGTAGTTGACGAGGGCGGCCGCGTCCTTTTCGGGCATACCGAAGCTCGGCATCCGCACCTTGAGCCAGGGCCGCAGAATGGTCACGTTGCGCAGGAAGCCGAAGAACCAGTCGGGCTGCACCTTCACGCCCTCCCCATCGAGGAAGGGGGGGCCGTTGTTCTTGTCCTTGAGGCGGCGCAGGAAGCCCCCGCCCCAGTTCTCCACCACGTGGCAGCCGTTGCAGTTGTACTTTTCGATCATCCGCCGGCCGGCCTCGATGCGCCGCGCCCGCTCGTCCGGCTTGTAATGGACCGAGTGGGGCGGGCCGTGGGGAACCATGTCGCGCAAGAAGATGCGGATGGAGGCGGCCTCCTCGTCCGAGAGATCGAAGTTCGGCATGAGGAGCTTCTCGCGGCCGGTCTGGTAGATCTTCGGGTTCTTGAGCTTGCCGAAGGTCCACGCCTCCCAGGTCTTCTCCATCTTGACGACGTTGCCGAAGGAGAGCTCGAAGGGCTTTTTGACGGCGAAGTTCGCCAGGTCGGGGCCGATATTCCCCGCCGCCTCCAGCCCCGGGATGACGTGGCAGCCCGGGCAGCCGCGCTTGGCGGCCAGGCGCTTCCCGCGCTCGAAGGCCGACGCGTCCCCCAGCACGGCCTTCCGGGCGCCGCCCTTGGGGGGCGCGAGGCTGAGGAGGTGGGCCGCCACCGCCTTGGCCTCATCGTCCGAGAGGCGAAGGCTCGGCATGGCGGTCTCGCGCCAGTAGGCCTTCGGATTCTTGAGCCAGCGGACGAGCCAGTCCGGCTGGACCTTCTGGGCGATTCGGCCGAGGGCGGGGGCGAAGTCGCGGTTCCGGATCACGACGGGCCGGCCGTTCACCCCCTCGAGGGCGGGCCCGGGGTTGTCGTCCCTCGCGTCGCGGACGTGGCAGCCCAGGCAGCCCGCCGTCTCGAAGATTTCCTTGCCCTTGGCGGCGAGGGCCGGATCCGCGAGCCCCGAAATCTTCTGGGCCGCCGCCTTGCGCCTGCCCGCGCGCCAGATGTAGGTGGCGATGTCGCGGGTCTCCTCGTCGGAGAGGCTGAAGAAGGGCATCTTCGTGCGCGGGTTGTAGTCCTTCGGCTTGCGGATCCAGGAGACGAGCCAGGCGGGGCTGACCTTCTCCTGGATGCGCGAGAGGTCCGGCCCCCGCTTCCGGATGCCCCCGGTTCCCGGGATGTTGTGGCAGCCGAAGCAGCCGATCTCGCGCACGAGGGAGATGCCGCGGGCCAGATTCGGCGCGCGCTTGAGATTGAACTCCCCGGCGTGGCAATTGTGGCACTTGGTCTGGGCCTCGGCGCCCTTGAGGAGAGGGTCCTCCCAGAACGGGACGTAGCCGTGGGCCTTATCCACCGAGGTGAGCGCCGATCCCTGGCCGCCGTGGCAGGAGGTGCAGCCCATGCGGACCGTGTCGTGGCGCTTGAGGTAGAAGTCGCGGTCCGGATGGGTGCGGAAGGGCTGGGAGGCGTTCTCGAAGCCGGCGCGGAAGATGGCCAGGTGGCAGGTCTGACAACGGTCGACCTTGATGACGGGCTCGCCGAAGTTGTTCCGGTCGTATTCGCGCAAGATGATCTGCTTGATCTCGTAGGGCCGGCCGGCGATGGCCTTGAGGCGGCGCTCGAAGGAGGAGATCTCGCTGGCCGCTCTCCGGCGGCGGCGGCGGAGATCCGTCAACGCCTTCTCCTTGGCCTTGATCTGGGCCTTGACCGCGTCGCGGGCGGCCTCGGCCTTCTCGGAGATCGGCTTGAGCCGATCCATCCTCTGCTTGATTTCCTCCGCGTGGGCGGCCTCGACGGTGACGTCTTGCCCCCGGCGGATTCCCTCCTGGTGGTGGAAGTAGGCCGCGTCGAACTCGGACTTGGTGAATTGGAAATCCTGGACTCTCTCGAAGGTCTCCAACTCGACCTTCTCCAAATTCGCCTTCAGGGCGGCGAGATCGGGGTCCTTGGCGAGCTTCTCTTCAAGGCTTTTGATCTGGACGTCGATCTGGGCGACCTGGGCGCCCGAGCCCTTGCGGGCCTTGGCCAGGTCCTTCTCGACGAGCTGGCGCTCGTACTGGTTGAAGCGCCTTTGGTAGTCCTTCCAGGGGCGGCGCGTGAAGACCTCGTCCCACACCGTCCACATGGTTACGACCACCATGAGGATGCCCAGGACGAAAAACGTGACAGGACTTGTCTTCTCCTCCGGGGGCTTGAAATCTCGTGCGGCCATTCAGACGTGTACTCCCGGTTTTTGGCGGGTTTCGGGGGATAAACGGGCGCGAAACGGGGGCGATTATAGGTTCCGCCACCCCCTCCGTCAACCTGAGGGAGATAGGCCGAAGGAGGGGGGGGGAAGAGGAGGGGATGCCCTATAATCGGGGGGAAGCGGCGCCGGCCCGGCCGGATGCGATACCGCCTCGCCGGCCTCGGCGCCCCTACGGGCGTTGCCTCCAGAGTGCGGGCGCAGCCCCCAGCGCCGGGCGGCGCGCCGGAGAGGAGACGGTTCGGAGTGAGCGGCCTCGCCTATTTTTGGGATCCCCTCTTTCTCGCGCACGACACCGGCCGCCACGTCGAGGGGGTCGGGCGGGCCGAGCGCCTCCGGCCCGAGCGGATGGCCGAGCGGGTGGCCGGGCTGGACCTCCGCGCCCCCCTCCCGCACGGGGCGGCGGAGTGGGTCCTCCGGGTGCACGAGGCCGCCCACCACGAGTTCGTCCGCGGGGCCCACGCGAGCGGCCTGCGCGTCCTGGACCAGGGCGACACCCTCGTCAGCGAACGGAGCTATGAGGCGGCCCTCGCCGCCGTGGACGCCGCCCTCTCGGCCGCGGACGCCGTCCTGGGGGGGGACGCCGTCCCGGGGGGGGAGGCCGTCCCTGGAGGTGACGTTCCGTCCAGGGACGGCCTCACCTCGGCCTTTTGCGCCGTGCGCCCTCCGGGCCACCACGCTCTCCCGTTCCAGTCCATGGGGTTTTGCCTCTTCGCCACGGCCTCCATCCTGGCGCGCTACATCCAGGAGCGGCACGGCCTGCGCCGCCTCGCCATCGTGGACTGGGACGTCCACCACGGAAACGGCACCCAGCACGTCTTCTGGACCGACCCGGAGGTCCTCTACGTCTCCCTCCACCAGCATCCCCTCTATCCGGGCAGCGGGATGGCTGAAGAGAGAGGGGAGGGCCCCGGGGAAGGGGCGACGATCAACCTCCCGCTGCCGCCCGGAACCGGGGAGGCGGCCTATCTCGCCCGCTTTGAGGAGGAGGCGGTCCCCGCCGTGCGGGCCCACGGCCCCGAGCTGCTCATCATATCGGCCGGCTTCGACTCCCACCGGGAGGACCCCTTGGGGGGGCTGGGGCTGACCGAGGCGGGCTACGCCCGGATGACGCGGCTCCTGCGCGAGGCGGTGGAGGAGTGCTGCGGGGGGCGCATCGTGAGCCTTCTCGAGGGGGGCTACAACCTCGACGCCCTGGAGCGCTCCGTC
>JAZGDQ010000232.1:0-2221 GCA_036477985.1 bacterium | reverse complement strand
GGCGCTCCCCGGCGCCGCGCCCGCGCACCTCCTCCAGCCGCTCGCGCGCCGCCCCGATGAGGGAGCCGTAGGGCACCCCCGAGGGGCAGGCCGTCTCGCAGGCCCGGCAGTCGAGGCAGCGGTCGAGATGCTTCAGGACGGTGGGGGTGGCCTCCATCTCCCCGTCGTGGACCATGCGCATGAGGTAGATGCGCCCGCGCGGGGAGTCCATCTCGTTCCCCAGGAGGGCGAAGGTGGGGCAGCTAGAGGAGCAGAGCCCGCAGTGGATGCAACGCTGGATCATCTCCCGGTCGGGGCCGCCGGGCCCGATGAAGGGGTTCCCAGGGGCCCCCGCCGGGGGGGCGCCCCCCGCCGCGGCGGCAGGAGGAGCGGTTTCGGCGGCGCTCGTCATCTCGCCATCTCCTGACGCCTAGAGCCGGCCCGCGAAGCGGCCCGGGCTGAGGGTGCGCTCGGGGTCGAACTCGCGCTTGATCCGCCGCATCAGGTCGAGGGCGGCGGGCTCCAGGGCGTCCTCCCCCCAGAGGGCGACCGAATCGCCCAGATCGCCGGGCCCGGCGTCGAGGCGGACGTGGGCCGTGCGGCCGGGCGTCCCGCCCTCGCGGCAGCGGGCGGCGAAGATCTCCCACGCCTCGCGCGGGGAGGCGGAGCCGACCTCGGGGGCGAGCCAGGCGCGCAGGACGCCGCTCCCGGCGTGGGCGGCCGTGGCGAGGCGGTAGCCTCCCCGCCCGGCGGCCTCGCGCGCCGCCTCGGCGAAGCGGGGGAGCCGGTCCGCCTGGCCCGAGGCCCGCAGGGCGAGCGCGTCCGCGCCGGCGAATTCCCCCCCGGGCGGGTCGGCGAAGGCGCCGCCCAGGCGGCGGGTCTCCTCCTCGTCGATGGGCAGGAGATCCTCTCCTCCCGCCTTTGTCAGGATCCCCTCGCATATCCGGAGCTGGTCGGCAAGGCCCGCCTCGAAGTCGCCGAAGGCGGCGGCCAGGCGCCAGCGCCCCGGGAGAGCCGGACATCCCTCGGGAAGGGAGGCGAGGCGGCCCGCGTCCAAGACCTCGACCCAGAGGGGGGAGAGGGCGGTCTTCATGAGGGTCCGGGCGGCGGCGAAGGCCTCGGCGGCCCCGGGGAAGGCGGCGGCCAGCCCCCCCCGCCGCTCGGGCTCCTTGTAGAGGCGCACCGCCACCTCGGTCACGAGGGCGAGGGTTCCCCAGCTCCCCGAAAGGAGGCGGTTCATGTCGTAGCCCGTCACGTTCTTCACGACGAGGGCGCCGTAGGTGTGGGTGGTCCCGTCGGCCAGGGCCACGCGCATGCGCATGACCCGGTCGCGCGTCCGCCCGTAGCAAACCTGCATGGGCCCGGAGCGCTCGGCGACGAAGGCGCCGCCCACGGTGGCCGCGCCCGGATGGGCCGGGTCCAGGCCCGCCGTCTGGCCCTCGGGCGCGGTGAGGCGGCCGAGGGCCTCGACGGTCATCCCCGCCCCGACGACGGCGGTCAGATCCTCGCGCAGGAAGTCGACGGCCGCCGCGCGGCGCTCGGTGGAGAGGGCCACCTCGTAGCGCTCGGGCGGGTAGCCCGTGCGCCGCCCCGTCCCTCCCCCCCAGGGGACGACCCCGAAGCCCGCCTCGGTGGCGCGGGCCAGGGTGCGCGCGGCCGACTCGTGGGTGGCCGGCCGCGCAATGAGGGAGGGCGCGCGCCCGCCGAGGGCGTAGTCCTCCACCCCCTCCTCGGTGAGCAGATCGCCCTCCCCCGTGTCCGCCAGGACGTTTTGGACGAAGGCGTCGAGGGTGGCCCGCACGATGGGCTCACTTGGACATGCCCGCGGCCATCCGGGCCACGGGGCCGCCTTCGGCGATGGGGAAGGTGACCTCGCTCCCGGGGAGGATCTTGCCCGGGTTCATGAGGTCCTCCGGATCGATGGCCCGGCGGAGGCGGTCCATGACGTCGAGGGTCTCCTCGTCAAACTGATCTTTCATCTCCCGGATCTTCTCGATGCCGATTCCGTGCTCCCCCGAGAGGACCCCGCCGACGCGGATGCAGACGCGCAGGATCTCGGCGCCGCACTCCACCGCCCGCACCGTCTCGCCGGGCGCGCGGTCGTCGAAGAGCACGTTCGGGTGGAGGCTGCCGTCGCCGGCGTGGAAGACGTTGGCGATCCGGAAGCCGAAGCGCTCGCCGATCTCCTCGAAGGCGGCGAGCACCTCGTCGAGCTTCGAGCGCGGCACCGTCCCGTCCAGGC
>JAZGDQ010000231.1:0-2032 GCA_036477985.1 bacterium | reverse complement strand
ATCGGTCGGGCGCCCTCGCAGCCGCCCTCGCGGGGCTCGGCGTGGGTCCCGGAGACCGGGTGGGGGTGCTGCTCTACAACTGCCCGGAGTTCCTCGAAGCCCACTTCGCCATCTGCCGCCTGGGGGCGATCATCGTCCCCCTCAACTTCCGCCTCGCCGGCCCGGAGTTCGCCTACATCCTCGGCGACGCCGGGGCCTGTGTCCTCATCACCGAAGCCGCCTTCCACCCCGTCATCCAGCCGATCCAGAGCGAGCTTCCCCTCCTCGCGCACGTTCTGTGCGTGGGGGAGGACGTCCCCGCCGGCTGGGAGAGCTTCGAGGAGCGCATCGCGCGCGCCGCCGGGCAGGAGGCGCCCATCGCCCCCGCCGAGCTCTCCGGCGTGCAGCGGATCATGTACACCTCGGGCACAACGAGCCGGCCCAAGGGGGCCATGATCACCCACGGCAACGTCTACTGGAAGAACGCCGCCCACGTCATGGACCTGGGCTTGACCGCCGCGGACCGCACCCTCATCGTGGGGCCGCTCTACCACGTGGGCGGCCTCGACCTTCCGGCGACGGGCGTTCTCTACATGGGCGGCAGCGTGGTCATCCTCCCGCGCTTCGACGCCGAGCGCGTCCTGGCGGCGGTGCACGAGGAGGGCGTCACGAACGTCTGGCTCGCCCCCTCGATGATCGCCCAGGTCCTGGCGCAAAAGGACATCGCCCGCTACAACCTCGATAGCCTGCGGATCATCATCGACGGAGGCGAGAAGATGCCCATCCCCCTCATCGAGGAGCTGCGCAGGATCATCCCCGGCTGCGGGTTCTACGACGCCTACGGCCTCACCGAGACCGTCTCGGGCGACACCTTCCTCCCGCCCGCCGACGCCGTGCGCAAGACGGGCTCGGTCGGCCTGGCCACCCACCAGCTCCGCATCCGGATCGCCGACGACGCGCGCCGCGATGTTCCCGCCGGCGAGATGGGCGAGATCCTCCTGCGCGGCCCCAAGATCTTCCCCGGCTACTGGAACAACCCGGAGGCCTCCGAGGCGGTTCTCGTGGACGGATGGTTCCACACCGGCGACATCGGCCGGATGGACCCGGAGGGCTACCTCTACATCGTGGATCGAAAGAAGGACGTCATCATCAGCGGGGGCGAGAACATCGCCTCGACCGAGGTCGAGCGCGTCATCTACGAGGACCCGCGCGTGGCCGAGTGCGCCGTCGTCGGCGTCCCCGACGAGCGCTGGGGCGAGGTCCCGGTCGCCTACGTCGTCCTCAAGCCCGGCGAGGGGGCCGGGGCGGAGGAGATCATCGGCCGCTGCGCCGAGGGGCTGGCCAAGTTCAAGGTCCCCAAGGCGGTGGAGTTCATCGACGCCCTGCCCCGCAACCCCTCGGGCAAGGTCCTCAAGCGGGCGCTGCGCGAGCGGGCCAGACCCGGGGAGGCCTGAGCGTGCTGGCCGCCCGCTGGCATGGAAGGGGGGACATCCGGCTGGAGGAGGTCCCCGAGCCCGCGCCCGGGCCGGGCGAGGCGCTCATCGCCGTGGAGCGTTGCGGCATCTGCGGCACCGACCTCCACGAGTACCGGCACGGCCCCCTCCTCATGCCCCGCCGCCCGCACCCCCTCACCGGGCGCACGCCCCCCGTCACCATGGGCCACGAGTTCGCCGGGCGGGTCCTCGCCCTCGGGCCAGGCGCCGCCCTGGGGCCGGGCGCCGGAGCGGGGCCGGACGCCGGGGACCTCCCCGAAGGAGCGCGCGTCGCCGTGAACCCATGCCTCCCGTGCGGGGAGTGCGACCAGTGCGCCGGGGGCGCCACTCACCTCTGCCCCCGCCTGGGGAGCATCGGCTTCGCCGCCGACGGCGCCTTCGCGGGCCGCGTCGTCTGCCCGGCCGCAAGCTGCCACCTCCTCCCCGAAAATCTTCCCGCCGAGGGGGCGGCCCTCGCCGAGCCGCTCGCCGCCTGCGTCCACGCCTGGGAGCGGGGGGGCGGCCGCGCGGGCGAAAGCGTCCTCATCGTGGGGGCCGGGCCGGTGGGCCTCCTTCTGCTC
>JAZGDQ010000230.1:0-7036 GCA_036477985.1 bacterium | reverse complement strand
GCTGCCCACCTCTCCGCCACCGACGATCACCACGCGCATGACTCTTCTCCCGCTCGCGCCCCCGGGAGGGCGACGCTCCTCACTTCACCTTGGCAAGAAACTCCCTCAAGCCCTTCTGGAAGAGCCGGGGCTGGGAGACCGGGGGAAAATGGCCCGCCTTGGGGCACAGGAGGGCCTTGGCCCCTTTGGGCAGCGCCTGGCGCAGCTTGCGCACCGACTCCGCGGAAAGGCGGCGGCTCTGCCCGCCCCGGAATATGAGGACCGGGCACTTCACCCGCTTGGCGATGCGGACGGGGTCGTAATCGCCCGCCTCCGAGGCCTGGAAGATCCGCAGGCGCAGGAGGCGATCCTTCTTGAAGGGCATCCGGCAGGGGCCATCCTCCCCTTCGTATTCCATGATGTCGCGCACGAAGCGGTCCGTGTGGCGGGCGAGCCAGATCCCTTCCTCCGAGGTCCGCCAGAATTTCGCCGCCTCGGCGAGCGACTCGAACCCCTCCGGGCGGTTGCGGGTGGCCTCGAGGTTCAGGCGGTTTCCCTTCGGGCCCCGCACGGTGGGGTCCACCAGGACGGCGGCCGCCACGCGCTCGGGCTCGCTGGCCGCGACCTGGAGGGCGATGGAGCCGGCGAAGGAGTGGCCCATGATGATGAAGCGCTGGATCATCAGAGCGTTGGCGAGCTCGACCGCGTCCCGGGCGAGATCCGCCGCGGCGTCCCCCCCGCCCGGATCGGCGCTGCGGCCGAAGCCCCGCTGGTCGATGCAGACGAAGCGCGTGCGGGCGAGCGCCTCGGCCGAGGCGTACCACATGCCGGACTGGCTGAGGGAGCCGTGGAGGGCGATGATGGGGGGAGAATCCTCCCCGCCGGCCGGCCGCCAATCGCGGTAGAACATCCTGATGTTGGAAACCGTCTCATAGCCGGCCCGCCAGGTTCCCTTGCTTTTCATTGAACCTCACCCAAATCAAAGCGAACAACGCGAAGGGAGGGCTCCCGGAGCGCGCGGCGGCGCGGGGCCTCCCGGACCATTTTACTCGGTTCCGCATCCGCCCCCTCCCTTTTTCTCTTTGAGAAGGGCGGCGGTTGTATTCCTGTAGAAGGGCGGCCAGCGGAGAATCGCATTGGAAGGGGAGGCTAGTCTTTCGAGCTGGAATAGGCGAGCGGCTTCACCTTGACCTCGAAGCGCCCCTCCCGCTCGGGAACGGGCTCGAAGACGTGGCATTGGTCGAGCTCGTGGGCGTAGACGTGAATCGAGACGGCGGTTTCGTCCAGGAGGTTGGTCACCTGGTGAATGTCGGCGCAGCCGCACACGCAATCCGCCAGGCCCGCGCGCGGGTTGTGGGGGGGGTCGCGGCGGAGATCCACCTCGCCGGGGGCGACCGGCGCCTCGCCGGTGAAGAAATTCACCACCTCGAGGCCGCCCTGGACCATCCCGAGCATTCCCCAGGTCCCGTCGTGGTCGTGGATGGGGGTTCCCTGCCCGGGCCGCCACACCATGGCGGCGACGGCGAAGCGGTCCTCCGGATCGCGGTGGAGGCGGTGGCGGGCGTAGCTCTCCTCGGAGGGCTCCAGCGCCGCGGCGGGAAGAAAGTCCGGCTCCAGCAGGAGGCGCCGGAGGGCGGGCTCGGCCGCCCGCACGAGATCGCGGCTGCGAAAGCCCTGGCCGCAGAGGAACTCCAAGGCTTCGGCGAAACGGGCCAGGGGGCTCTTCCGCAGGCCGGTGGCGACGACGCTCATCCCCGCTTCCTCCTCCCGAAAAAAAACCCCTTACGGGGGTTGCACAGGGAAATTGGAGCACATGCCTGTCCCAATGTCGAGGCCCCGCAGCGCCCCGCCGGGAGGACGAAAAAGGCCCCGGGAGAGCCCCGGGGCCTTTTTCCAAATCCATCTTCAGCGGTGAATCGCCCCCTTTCCTCCCTGTGTCCTCCCGGAACGGGGGAGCGGGATTCTTCCCCGCCGGCTCTCGATCTTTAGCAGGACCCATTCGCCGCCGCCCGGCGCCGCGAGCAGGGAAAGAAGGATGACGGAGAAATGGGAGGCCAAAACAATCAGATGCACCTTGACGATCCCGGCCATCGCGTCCATGGCGTCTCACCCTCCCGCGCCGCCACTCCGCCCCTCCCGGGCGAAGGATTACTGGATGGCGACCTTCCGGGGCTTCTCCTCCTCGCTCAGCGGGAGGCGCACGGTGAGGACGCCGTCCTTGAGCGTGGCGCGGGCTCCGGCCTCATCCACCGCGTCCGAGAGGGATACCCGGCGGCTCACCGCCCCCGAGCGCCGCTCGCGGTGATAGAAGCGCTCGCCCTCCTCCTCGGCCCCCTCGGCCTTCTCGGCCTTGATGGTGAGGACGCCCTCGTGCACCTCGATGTCGACCTCCTCCTTGGCGTAGCCGGGCACGGCGGCCCGCACGATCACCTCCGAATCGGTTTGGGAGATGTCGAGGGGCAGCTTCCATCCGGTCTCGAAGGCCGAGTAGGAGGGCGCGCCGTCGAGGAGGCGGTTCCAGTTCGAGAGGAAGCTGAGTGGGTCGCGAAGAACGATCTGGGTCATGTCGAATCCTCCTTGCTTGTCTAAGCGTTTTCCAAAGCTCCACGCGGAGCGTCCTGGGTTTTCCCGCCAGGGGATGGCCTTTCCATCACCCTGATATCTATAACAACATAATACCTTAGCGTCTACGTGTCAAATATTCTTACGGAAAAAATTCATAAAAATAAAAAATCGATAACATATGTGAAATCAAATGGTTCCCCGGATTCACCGCGGAGCGGCAGGGCAGGATGCGAGGGAGAAGCGAATGAATTTCGCTTTATATTCGTCTGTTTCGGGATCCTTGAGCGCCGGAATTCGCCCCGCCGGCCGAATCCGCATCACCCGGGAGGTGGTGTGGCGCCCGAAAGGGCGACCCTACGGGAGGCGACCCCGCGCGGAGGCCTTGGCGTGGCCCAACCCGCTCCCGGAGGGGAGCGTATGGGCTTCGTCGAGGATGCGCGTTGATGAAGAGAGGGGGGTCAGTCCAGAGAGATGCGCGAGGGCTTGGCCGATTTGCGCGCCAGGGGGCCGCTCCCCAGGAAGAGAACGACCAGGGTGGCGATGGCCAGGAGCAGGGTGAACTCGTACCCGCCCGTGATGGCTTGCCCCTGCTTGGCGTTGATGATGATCCCGGTCATGAAGAAGCCCTGGGTCCGGTGGACGAAGATGACGGCCCCGGACACGATGACCAGGTTCACCAGCGCCCCCAGACGGGTGTAATAGCCCGCCAGGAGCATCGCGCCGCCCAACCCGTGCCCGAGGAGGATGAACCAGGCAACCGTTGCCGGGAAGGGAATTCCGTGGGAGGCGTTGAACTGGGCCATGGGCCCTATCCCGACAACATAGCCCACGTAGTAGGCGTGCATAAGATAGTAGGCGCCCAGGGCGGCGCGGAGGAGGAAGACCCCCACAGACCGAAACCGTTCCTGCTCGCGGTTCACTTCTGGGCTCCTTCCGCCGGCGGGCGGGGCGGCCCCGCAAGGTGGCGCCCTGGGGGCGGAACGAAACGGGGCAGGCGGCCAGTCCCCCCATTATACGGGACTCGGGCGGATTCCGGCCCCCAAAATTCGGCCCCTGGAAACGCCCCGCGGGAAGGGGGAAACAGCCTGTCCCTCCCCTCAGTCGCCCTTACGGTGGCGCCTCCCGCGGGGAGGCGCCGCCTAACCCTCCGGCTTCCAGTCCGGATTGCTGGGCCACTCCTTGGTGTGGGTCTTGAAGGAGTCCCCGTAACGGACCCGGAAGAGAAGGGTGCGCTCGGGGCCGTTCGTGTACTCGTGCAGCTCCCCGCGCGGGTGGACGACGAACCCCCCCGGCTTCACCTCGATCTCCCCGTCGGGGGTGCGCATGGACCCCCCGCCCTGGAAGCAGAAGTAGACCTCGGTGCAATCGGGATGGGCGTGATGGGGACTGATCTGGCCCGGCTCCCAGCAGGCGATGGTGACGTCCCCCTCGCCGAACACTCCCAGGACCTTCTCGACGTGGCGCTTGGCGGTGAATTCCTGCTCGTCCTGAAGCTGAAACGGGTGCATGCCCACCTCCCATGTCCTTCCGAACCGATGGCCTCCGCCTCCCCCCGCGGGAGGCCGGGCCGGAGCGCTGCAGCGGGCGCATCTTAGCAGAGGCGCGGGAGGGGAGGGAGCCTTCCGGCCCGCCCTCAGCGGGCGCCGAATTCCTCGCAGATGGCGGCCATGAACTTGGCCCCCTCGATGAGACGCTCGGCTGGCGGCAGAGCTCCTGGAGGTCCGAAACGATCCGCCCGGCGTTCTCCTCGATGCAGGCGAAGACGGGTTCGAGTCCTGGGCCGGCCATGGCGGATCTCCTTCTCTTTGCACGAATCGCTAGGTGCGAATCGCGCCGGCTCGAATTGAAATAAGGACGATCAGAAGATAATATCGGTTCAACGGCTCATCAACCGGTTTCCGCCTCCCGAAGGCGGAAGGCGCTCTCTCTTCCGACAAGGAGGCGCCCAGGAACTTTCCCCCACGAACAGGAGGTGCGGCATGCCCGAGGCTCCGGCGAACAACACCTGGTTCACTTACTTCCCCAAGGACTACCGCTGGTCGGCCGCCATCTGCGGCATCATCGCCGGCGCCCAATGGGGATCCTCGGACATCGGCGAGGTGGACAAGGTGTGCCGCCGCATCGCCGGCCGCCTCGGGGACGACAACCTCTGGTTCCGCGAGTGGGTGAAGATGGGGGAACACGTCCGGGGGCTCGGCATGGCCGCCCAGCGCAAGGGGAACAACATCACCGCCGCGGCCTGCTTCAAGCGGGCCTGCTGCTACCTCCAGATGGCCGAGCGCTTCCGCACGCCCAAGGACAAGAAGGCGCTCGACGCCTACCGCAAGTCGCTCGACTGCTTCCGCCGCTTCATTCAGGTCGTAGACCGCCCCCGCATCGAGCGCGTCGAGGTCCCCTTCGAGGGGAAGAAGAAGCTGCCGGGCTATTTCGTCCACGCCGAGAACACCAAGAAGGCGCGCCCGCCCGTCGTCGTTTTCTTCGACGGGCTCGACGTCACGAAGGAGATCCAGTTCATGCGCGGGGTGGAGGACCTCGTGCGCCGGGGGATGAGCTGCCTCGTCATGGACGGGCCCGGGACGGGCGAGGC
The DNA here is from genome assembly GCA_036477985.1 of bacterium. GTDB lineage: Bacteria > UBA8248 > UBA8248 > UBA8248 > UBA8248 > JAZGDQ01. The sequence goes on along the minus strand of JAZGDQ010000230.1, from coordinate 1,905 downwards.
CATCCGCTTCCGGAAGATCTACCTGCGCCACGACTACGAGGCTGCTGGCTCGGCCGCCCTCGACTACCTCGAGACGCGCAAGGACGTGAACGCCCGGCGGGCCGCCATCATGGCCATCAGCCTGGGCGGCTACTACGCCCCGCGCATGGCGAGCCTGGAGAAGCGCTACAAGGCCTGCGTCGCCTGGGGCGCCATCTGGGACTACTACGCCACCTGGAAGCGCCGCATCGAGGCCTCCTTCAAGGCCGAGCTCTCGGTGCCGGGCCACCACATCACCTGGATCCTCAACGCGAAGACAATGGAGGAGGCGCTCGACAAGCTCGACGGCTTCCGCCTCAACGGGGTGGTGCAGAAGATGCGGTGTCCCTTCCTCCTCACCCACGGGGCGGACGACAAGCAGATCCCCATGCGCGACGCGCGCGCCCTCTACAACGCCGTGGGTTCGAAGGACAAGACCTTCAAGGTATTCACCGTCGCCGAGGGCGGCGCGCAGCACTGCCAGCGGGACAACCCGTCCCTCGGGACGTCCTACATCTACGACTGGCTCCAGGAGAAGCTGAAGCCGTAATTCTCCGCTTTCGTTCAAGGACAGGAGTGACCCGATGTCAAACGCAGTGGGGAAGGCCACCTGGTTCGCCTACTTCCCGAAAGACTACCGCTGGTCGGCCGCGATCGGCATCATGCTGTCCGCCTCCTACTGGGGCGGCGCGGCCATGGGGGAGATCGAGCAGGTGGGCCGCCGTCTCGCCAAGAAGGTGGGGGACGACAATCACTGGTTCCGCGAGTGGATCCGGATGGCGGATCACGTCCGGGGGCTCGGCATGGCGGCCCAGCGCAAGGGGAGCAACCTCACCGCCGCCGCCTTTTACAAGCGGGCCTGCATGTACTGCCAGATGGCCGAGCGCTTCCGCACGCCCAAGGACAAGAAGGCCAACGGCGCCTACCGCAAGGGGCTGGACTCCTTCAGGCGCTTCGCCAAGCTGACCGACCGGCCCCGCATCGAGCACGTCGAGATTCCCTACGAGGGGCGGAAGAAGCTGCCCGCGCTCTTCGTCCACGCCGAGAACACGAAGAAGGCCCGGCCCCCCGCGGTCGTCTTCTTCGACGGCTTCGACATCACGAAAGAGCTTCAGTTCATGTTCGGGACCGAGGACCTCGTGCGCCGCGGGATCAGCTGCCTCATCGTGGACGCCCCCGGGAACGGGGAGGCCATCCGCTTCCGCAACCTTTACCTGCGCCACGACCACGAGGTGGCGGGCGCGGCGGCGCTCGACTACCTTGAGACGCGCAAGGACGTGAACGCCAAGCGCGTGGGGGTGATGGCCATCAGCCTGGGCGGCTACTACGCCCCGCGGAACGCCAGCATGGAGAAGCGCTTCAAGGCCTGCGTCGCCTGGGGGGCCCAATGGGATTATCAGGCGACCTGGAAGCGGCGCATCGCCGCCTCCTTCAAGACCGCGCTCTCGGTGCCGGGCCACCACCTCACCTGGATCTTCAACGTCAAGACCATGGAGGAGGCGCTGGAGAAGCTCGAGGGCTTCAAGCTGGACGGCGTGGTGCAGAAGATGCGCTGCCCCTTCCTCCTCCTCCACGGGGAGGACGACCAGCAGATTCCCATGCGGGAGGCGCGCAAGCTCTTCAACGCGGTGGGCTCGAAGGACAAGACCTTCCGGGTCTTCACCGGCGCCGAGGGCGGCGCGCAGCATTGCCAAATGGACAACATGCCGATCGCGACCTCCTATATGCAGGACTGGCTGAAGGAGAAGCTGAAGGCGTAGGATGGGTCCGGCTCCGCGGGTGGATGCGCCATCCTCCTCCCCGCAGCCTTTTTGAAAAGGGGTGATTTAGATGACGACACTCTCCCTCTTCCGGAAACTGTCTTCGATCGCCGTGGCCGTCCTGGTG
>JAZGDQ010000023.1:0-5717 GCA_036477985.1 bacterium | reverse complement strand
CGCTCGCCGTCGAGTGGGCGCCCCACAACATTCAGGTGAACTGCCTCGCCCCCGGAAGGTTCAACACCGAGATGACCCGCTCGCGGATCGAGGACACCGAGGCAAACGAGATCTTCTTGCGGATGGTCCCGATGAAGCGGGTTCCCGAGACCGAGGAGGTGGGTGGGCTCATCCTCTTCCTGGCCGGCCCCGGGAGCGACTTCATGACCGGACAGGCGCTCCACCTCGACGGGGGAAGCTCGGCGCTGTGAGGCGGGTGGCGAAAGCGGGCGCCGCGAGAGGGGGCGGCCATGAGGCGGGCAAGCGGGGGGGTTGAATCTAAACCAACGCTTTAGGTATTTGGTTTATCCTTTTGATATTACGGCTTTATATCCGAACGGCGTTGCACTCGCCCCCGTCCACCGCGATCGCCTCACCCGACACATATCCCGCCAGGTCGGAGACCAGGAACAGGACCACCCGGGCGCAGTCCTCGGCCGTGACGAAGCGCCCCATCGGGATTTTGGACATCCGCTCGGCCCGCACCTCATCGATGCTCTTTCCGCTCAGCTTCGAGACGCGCCGGTTCACCCCCTCCATGCGAGGGGTGTCGGTCGCGCCCGGGTTGATGAGGTTCACCCGGATGCCGTCGGGGGCGAGGCGGCGGGCGAGCTGGTGCTTGTAGGCGGCCAGGGCGGCGTTCGGCATCGCGCCCGAGCCGTGGTAGGCCGAGGTGTGGACGTGGCTCAGCCCCCCGGTGAAGACGATGCTCCCTCCCCCGCGGGCGCGCATGTGGGGGATGGCGGCCCGCGTCAGGCGCACGGCGGCGCGCAGCTTGAGGTCGAGGGCGAGGTCGATCTCCTCGTCGGTCGTCTCGACGGGATCGGAGCGGCGGGCTGACCCGGCCACGTTCACCAGGATGTCGAGCCCCCCCAGGCGGCTCACCGTCTCCTCCACCGCCCACTCCGCCCGGCCCGGCTCGGTGAGGTCGGCCGCCAGCGCCTCGGCGCGCCCCCCCTCCCCGCGGATGCCCGCGACCGCCGCCTCGAGGTTCTCCGCGCTCCGCGCCACGAGGGCCACCGCCGCCCCCGCGCGGGCGATCCACTCCCCGCAGGCGAGGCCGATCCCCTGGCTCCCGCCCGTCACCAGGGCGCACTTTCCGCTCAAATCGATGGGAACCATGTCGGTCCTATCCTCTTGCGCGCGCAGGAGCGCCCTGGGCCGAACCGGCGGGCGCGCGCCCCTCCCCGCTCGGTTGAGCCCGCCGCACGCCGGGCGGGCGGGCGCGCCGCCGATGGGAGGGGATCGCGCCGGTCAGGATTTCTTCTTCCAAACGAAGGGGGCCGCCATGAAAATGGCCCAGACGACAATGAAGAACAGCTGGTGGTTCCACCAGAAGGGCCCGGAGGGAAATCCCTTTCCGCTCAACAGGTTGATGGTCACGTTGATGGCGGGCGGCGCGACGATGGTCGTGATCCACCCGAGGAAGACGGCGATCAGGAGCGTAATCGCGCGGTTCAGGTTGACGTTCTCGGTGAAGGGGATCCACATGACCAGCCCCATGAGGAGGGCGTAGGAGATGCTCACCCCGATGTGGATCGACCATCCCACGAAGACCGGCGAGAGGGAGTAGCCGCCCTTCTTCACCACCTGCCCGCCGATGTAGCTCGTGATGGTGGCGCCCTGAAGGTTGAGCTGGAAGACCCAGAAGATGACGGCGCCCACAACGCCCGCCACGACCGTTACGACGATCAGCCGATTGAAGCTCATAAATTTCCTCCTCGGAGACGTTCTCTCTCATCGAAAGCGCGCAGCATTTTCGGCCGGTGAAACTCCCGGCCGAGCCGTTCACGTGCGGGCGGAAGGCGCTGCGCTCCGGGTCTACATAAAGTATCGCCTCTCCTTCTGGTTCGGGTAAAGGTGGGAAACCCATTTCCCGTAGCCGTTGAAGAGCTGGGTGGGGCGGCGCTTATCGGTCCCGAGCATCCGCTCGGAGGCCTGGCTCCAGCGCGGGTGGGAGAAAAGAGGGTTCACGTTGGCCCAAAAGCCGTACTCGCTGGGCTGGACGGCCTCCCAGAAGGTGCGCGGGCGCTTGCGGGTGAACTCGATCGAGACGATCGACTTGATGCTCTTGAAGCCGTACTTCCAGGGCGTGATGAGGCGGATGGGGGCGCCGTGCTGATTGGGCAGGGGCTTGCCGTAGACGCCCGTGACGAGGAGAGACATCTCGTTCATCGCCTCCTCGATGGTGAGCGCCTCGACGTAGGGCCAGGGGTACCAGATGCGCAACTGGCCCAGCGCCACCCGGCGGTTGAGGAAGGTGGTGAACTTGACGAAGCGGACCTCGCTCTTGGGCTCGACCTCCTTGATGAGGGCCGAGAGGGGGAAGCCCGTCCAGGGGACGGCCATGGCCCAGGCCTCGACGCAGCGGAGGCGCAGGAGGCGCTCCTCCAGGGGCATGGATCGGATGAGGTCGTCGATGTCGAAGGTCTTGGGCTTGCGGACGAGCCCGCCCACGCGCAACTGCCAGGGGCGGGTCTTGAGCCGCTTGGCGCTCAGGAAGATCCCCTTGGTTCCGCCGAACTCATAGAAGTTGTTGTAGCGGCCGGCGACCTCCTCCTTCGTCAGGGGGCGGTCGAGGGTGAAGGCCGGGTTGCGCTTGGCCGGGTAGAGGTCGAGGGTCTTGTCGGCGGGCTCGCCCTTCTCGGCGGCCAGGGCGGTGAGGGCGCCGGCGGGTCCGGCGGCGAGGCCCGCCGCGATGGTCCCGAGGGCGCCCTTGAGGAATCCTCTGCGATCGAAAAAGACCTGCTCGGGCGTCGCCTCCCGCTCGGGGATCGCCCATCCGGGCTTGCGGATAAAGTTCATCGTCATTCTCCGAGGGCGCCGGCGGCGAGTCGGGCCTCCAGGGGGAGCCTCGACGGGCAGGGCCGCACGCCTTGCCCGAAATCGCCTCTTCCTGGAACTCCCGGCCGGCCCCTATGGTAAGGTTGCGGAAAGTGGTTTTCGCAGTCAGGCGGCATGACTCCGAAATTATACATCATATTTCGGGGGACGGAGAGGCCCCCTCCGCGGGGGCCCCCTGCAGCCCGGGAGGAGAGATGGAAGAGGTCCGGTTTTCGGTGAAGCGTCTGGAGGATTTCATCGGCGCGGCCCTGGCCGCCGAGGGGGCGCTTCCCGAGCACGCCGGAATTTGCGCCCGAAGGATGATCGAGGCCGACCTGCGCGGGATGCACGGGCACGGCATCTTCCGCCTCGCCTCCTACCTGCGGCGGGTGCGCGAGGGGGGCTACAACCTTCGGCCCGCGATCCGGACCGAGCGGGAGACCCCGGTGAGCGCCGTCATCGACGGGGACAACGCCCTGGGCCAGGTGGTCGTCACCCGGGCCGCCGAGCTGGGCATCGCCAAGGCGCGCGAGAGCGGCCTCGCCTGGATCGGCATCCGCCGCGGCAACCACGCCGGGGCCGGGGGGGTGTACGCCGCCCTCGCCCTCGCCCACGACATGATCGGCATGTACATGGCCGTCGCCAACGCGAACCACATGCCCCCCTGGGGCGGGGTGGACCCCCTCTTGAGCACCAATCCCATCGCCTGGGCCGTTCCGGCGGGCGAGGAGCCCCCCATCGTCATCGACATGGCCACGACGGTGGCCTCCTACGGCAAGGTGAAGGTGATGGCCCAGCGGGGCGAGACCATGCCCGTGGGCTGGATGGTGGACCGCAAGGGGCAGCCCCTCACCGACCCGACGCGCGCCGCGGAGGGCTCGCTCCTCCCCATCGGGGGGCACAAGGGCTACGGGCTGAACCTCATCATCGGGAGCCTGGCCGGCGTGCTCAACGGCGCCGCCTTCGGGAGCGCGGTCATCGACTTCAACGCGGATTTCAAGACCCCGACGAACACCGGCCAGGTGTTCTTCGCCATGCGCCCCGACCTGTTCCGGGATATGGACGACTTCCGCGCCGAGATGGATCTCCGGATCAGGGAGATTCGCGATTCGACCCCGGTCGAGGGGGGAGGCCCCGTCCGGATTCCGGGGCAAATGGCCCAGGCCCGCGGGCGGGAGATGGAGGAGAAGGGAATCCCGCTCTCCCCTCCCCTCCTGGCCCAGCTGCGCGAGGAGGCCGAGGGCCTCGGCCTGGCGGATCGCCTCGACGGCTGAGGGGGGGGGCATCCCCCGCCCCGCCCATCGCCCGGCGCCTCCGCGGCCTCTCTTGATCCCGCCCCCGCTCAGTCCTCGAGAAGCTCCTGGCAGTAGGGCGCCCGCGTCATGTAGACGGGCTCGTCCTCGGTGATGAGGATGTGGTCCTCGATGCGCACCCCCGCCCCGCCCGGGATTCCGGGCACGAAGATGAGGGGCTCGACGGCGAAGGTCATCCCGGCCTGGAAGACCACCTCCTCGGCCCCGGGCATCACCTCGCCGATGTAGGGCGGCTCGTTGGGCGAGATTCCGCAGCCGTGGCCGATGAAGAGCTTGATGAAATTCTTCTCCAGCCCCGCCGTGCGCGCCACCTCGAGGAACTCCGCGGCCGCCTCGTCGTTCGTGGCGCCCGGGCGCATCTTGGCGATCCCCGCTTTGAGGGATTTGTAGACCGTCTGGTAGACCTTCTTCTGCATCGGATGGGGGGGGCCGCCCGCCATGGTGGCGCGGCCGCAGTCCCCGAAGTAGCCGTTCCAGCAGGCGCCGATGTCGATGAAGACGATGTCCCCGTTGCGGATGATCTTGTCGGTGGGGAAGCGCGTGGGCGGGGCCATGTGCTCGCCCGAGGCGACGAAGGGGGAGGCGAGGTGGCCGAACTCCCCGCAGTGGGTGAAGAGGGTCTTCATCGCCTCGGCGGCGACGTCGAACTCGCGGATGCCCGGGCGGACGGCGTCGATCGCCGTCTGGGTGACGGCGTCGGCGATGGCGCAGGCCTGGTGGATGCAGGCGACCTCGTCCGGGGTCTTCTGGACGCGGCTCATGCACATGAACCGCTCGGCGTCGACGAACTTCGCTTCGGGGAAATTCCTGTCCAGGGCGTCGCGCTGGAGGAAGGTGTTCAGGTCGAGGCCGATGGTTCCGTTCGCCACGCCCTTCTTGTCGAGGCGGGGGAGGATCTCCTCGCGCACGGTGTTCTCGACCAGCCCGGGCTCCTCGAGAATGCCGATGGGGACGACGTCATCGATCCAGGGCATGCACTGCTCGATCCGGTGAGACTCGCCCGAGGAGGCGAGCAGGGTGGGCCCGCCCTCCTGGGTCAGGAGAACGCCGTAGGTGGTCGAGGAGCGGAACTGGATCATGATGACGCGCACGCTCGTCAGGTAGCGAACGTTCTCGTCCTTCCAGAGGATGAGCGCGTCGATTCCGGCCTCCTTCATCGCCGCCTGCGTCTTGGCGACCCGCTCCTTCCGCATGCGGTCGAAGTCGATCCGCTGCTCCCAATCGACCATCATTCCGCCGCGCGCCCAGGTGGGGTACTCCGACATGCCGCCTCTCCTTCCTTGGCCAGTGGACCCCGCCCGCTCGGGCGCTCCCGACACCGGGCGTCCAGCGGCGCGCGGGGGTGAGATTCGAAGGGGGAAAACCCGCCGCGACGCTAGCACCCCGCCCCGGGGGTGTCAAGAAATCCGGGCGATGGCGGGGGGCGGATCGAAAGGGTCCGCCCGCCCCCCTACCCCCTCCCGGCCGGATTCGCTATAGTGCGGAGTTGTCGCCATTCCGCCCCGCGCGCGGAGGCGCCTCCGCCCCAGGACTCCCGATGGG
>JAZGDQ010000229.1:0-3901 GCA_036477985.1 bacterium | reverse complement strand
GGATCGTTTGCGCCCGCACCGGGAGTCTGCGCCCGCATCGGGTCGTTTGAGGAGAAAACGCGCATGAGCGGAATCTCACGGCGCGGCTTCCTTCGCCGGGGCGCCCTGGGGTTCGCAGCCCTGGGGGCCGGTGCGCTCATCCTCCGGGAGGGAGCCGCGCCCACCGAGGCGAGCGGCGATCTGGGGGATTACGCCGAATTCCTCGCGGCGCGGGGAGAGAACCCGGCAGCGCCGGGGGCGCCGGCATCAACAGGGGAGCGAGTGGCGGCGGCATCCCTGGCCCTCACCGAGGAGAACCCCGAAGGCCCCTTCTATCGCCCGGGCGCGCCCTTTCGCGCCAAGATCACACCGCCCCTGGAGCCGGGGCCGGTCCTCCTCATCCGCGGGCGGGTGTGGGGTCACGAATCCCGAAAACCCCTCGCGGGCGCCGTCCTCGACATCTGGCAGGCGAACGCGGGGGGGCGCTACGACAACGGCGGCTCCGGGAGCCCGCTCGAGAAGGGCGCGTTCCGCAACCGCGCCCGCCTCATCGCCGACGAGACCGGCCACTACGAATTCGAGACCATCCACCCGGGACGATACCGGATCGGGGCGGGAGCCTGGCGCCCGAGCCACATTCACTACCTCATCCGCCATCCCGGCCACCGCTCCCTCGTCACCCAGCTCTACTTCGAGGGAGACCCGATGAACGCGCACGACCCCTACGTCAAGAAATCCCTCATCATTCCGCTTCGAGAGGCCGGGTCGGGCGCCCGCTCCCACCGCGAGGGGACTTTCGACATCGTCCTCGCGCCCTCCCGCAAGGCGTGATATCCGCCGGACCGGCGCATCATCTTCCGTGAAACGGCGCCGCCCCGCGGAACGCGCCGTCCCTCGGAACGCGCCGTCCCTCGGAACGCGCCGTCCCTCGGAACGGCGACCCCGCGTTCGTGATAGAGTCCCGAGACGGGGTGAAACGGAATCCTCCCCCTCCCCCCTTCCCCGCCGCAGGAAAGGAGCCCGGATGGCCGCACGGTGCTCTAAGATCCCGGCCATGGCGCGGCGCCTCCTCGCCGCACCGGCGCTCCTGGCCCTCCTCCCCGCCATCGCATGGGCACCTGCCATCGCATGGGCGCCCGCCCTCGCGTGGGCGCACGGGGCCGACGCCGGGCGGGCGGCGCCGATGGCCCCCCCCAGCCTCGAAGCCGTGCGGATCCCCGCCCTCATCTTCGCCGTCATGCTCATCGCGGGCCTCATCGCCCTGCGCCGCCTTCGGGGCTCGGAGTACGTCGAGCGCATCCGGAACTTCAGCCCCAACGCCCGGCTCCTCCTCATCCGGGGGCCCTTCCTGGGGCTGAACATCGGAATCTGGAACCTCCTGTTCAACCTCTACCTTCTGGCCATGGGCCACGAGCCCGCCTTCGTCGCCCAGATGATCTCGGTGAACTGGCTCCTCCACGGCCTCATCGTCATCCCGGCCGGGATGATCTCGGATCTCTTCGGGAGGCGGGTCACCTTTCTCTCCTCCTACTCCGTCAACATCGTGACCAAGATCCTCCTCCTCATCACGCTGGACCCCACCTGGCTCCTCGCGCTGAACGCCCTGAGCGGCGGGGCCGAGGGGTTCCACTCCATCGTCGGGCCCCCCTTCCTGACCGAGCAGAGCCGGCCCGAGGAGCGCGTCCATCTCTTCAGCGCGGACTCGGTACTCAAGACGAGCTCAAATTTTCTGGGAAGCCTGGGGGCGGGCGTTCTCCCCCTCGCGGTGGCGTTCACGGTGGGCGTCTCGGGCGGCAGCGCGGCGGCCCTCCGCGGAGCGCTCTTCTTCGCCCTCCCCCTCATGATTGCGGCCTGGGTCCCCATCTACCTCATACGGGAGGACTGGGAGCGGCTCTCGGTGCGCCGGTGGTGGAGCGGGGTGCGGAGCTACCGCCACATCGGCATGCTGGCCCTCACCTCGGGCATCATGAGCGTGGGCCTGGGCGCGACGGCCCCCTTCTTCAACATCTACTTCGCCACAAAGCTCCACGCCTCGACCGAGAACATCGGCACGGTGTTCTCCCTCGGGGCGCTCGCCGTGGCGGGGGCCACCCTCTTCGTCCCCCTCCTGGCGCAGCGCTGGGGGAAGGTGAATCTCATCGTCTGGGTCCGGATGGCGGGGATTCCCTTCGTCCTCCTCCTGGGGATGACCGACAACTTTCTTTGGGCCGCCGCCTTCTATCTGATCTCCATCGTCCTGATAGGCTCCCTCTTCCCGACGCTGGGGATGGTGGATCCGATCTATCAGCTTTTTCCCATGGAGCTCGTCGAGCCGGCCGAGCGGGGAACCACCAACGGCATCATCCACGCCTTCAAGGAGTTCCCCATGGCCATCGGCTCGGCGGCGGCGGGCTTCTTCATCGCCCAGGGACTTTGGTCTCCCCCCTTCTGGATCGCCGGGGTCTGCTACACGGCCAGCTTCCTCATCTACTTCGCCTACTTCCGGCGGCACGAGGTCCGCGCCGGGCGGGGGGAGCCCGCCGCCCCGGCCGCGCGGCCCGGGGAGGCCGTCTAGGCGTCAAATTCAAGCAGGTTGTTCATAAGAGCGAATCGCTGGAAGGTGACGCCCGAAAGGGCGGCTGGGGGGAGGGACGACTCGTTCCCCCTCCCTGACCCTCCCCCGGAGGGGGAGGGAAAATGCAACAGACTCAGGCCGCTGAGCAACGTGTTTGGATTCCACATCTAGCCCCCCCGTCCCACCCTCCCTTCCGGCGCCCCTTCGTCCGCAAGAGCGCGTGATCTCTCCCGAAATCCCCGGGCCGGGGGACGATCTCCCGGCGCACGGGCGGCCGCGCCGGCTACGAATCCGATTCGGGGAAAGCGGGGGCCGGGAGCGCCGGGGGCGCCGAAATCCGAAGGGGGCGGTGCGGCCGCCCCTACTGCCTCGCCGTCCGGAGGAGCCAGCTGTGGACGCGGGCGAGAAGCTGGGTGGCGGTGACGGGCTTCGTCATGTAGTCGGTCGCGCCCGCATCGAAGCACGCGAGGACGTCCTCCTCCTCCATGCGCACGCCGGTGATGATTACGATGGGGACATCCTTCACCATCTCGTCCGCGCTCGCCCGAATCCGGCGGCACACCTCGAGGCCGTCGATGCCGGGAAGGACGAGGTCGAGAAGGATGAGGCCGGGGCGCTCTTTGAGGGCGATTTCCACCCCGGTCTCCCCATCGATGGCGGACAGGACGTGAACGTGGTCCGAGTCCAGCACCAAGCGCAAAATGCGCTTCACGTTGGGATCGTCCTCGATGAGCAAGACGGTGGAGGGAGAACCTTCGGAAGCGGGGGGCAGCAGGGCGGAGGACTCGGAGGAGATGGGCGGGCGCTCGGGCGCCGCCTCGCCGGGAAGGTCCATCACCATCCCCTCGGCCGCCGCAAAGACCTCCGGCGTGTGCGCGCCCTCGCTCGCGCGCTTTCGGGCGGCCTCCACGCGGAGGTCCAGATTCTCGTCGGTGCAGAGGGGATCGTGGTGAAAGAGCGCCAGGCGCTTGACCTTCGCCGCGATGGCGTAGTCGACGGTCTTCTCGAAGGGGGAATGCCCCCAGCCGACCTTGGCAGGATACTCCCGGAGGGTGTACTGCGCGTCGTGGATGAGCAGGTCCGCTCCCTCCAGGAATTCCAGGTGCCTGCGATCCTCGCGGTGGACGGGGGGCGCGCCCGGCGGGGCATCCTTCGGGTGAAGCGAGTTCGGCTCATGGTCGGGAATGTAGACGACCACCTTTCCGCCCATCTCGAGGCGGTAGCCGAACGTCAGCGTCGGATGGTTCATAATCTGGGTGGTGACGCGGACGGGGCCGAGATCGAACGTGCCTTCGAGCAAATTCTGAAAGCGGACCGTCGCACCGAACTCCTCGAGCATGATGGGGAAGTAGGTGTAGGACATCTGCC
>JAZGDQ010000228.1:0-2356 GCA_036477985.1 bacterium | reverse complement strand
ACCATAGGGTGCCGCTAAAAGATCACGCAGAATGGGGCCCGAAGACGCGCTCGAAGATCGCGTCGATATTTTGGAAATGCACGTCCAGATCGAAGCAGCGGGCGAGCTCCTCAATGCCCAGGAGCCCGCCGACTTCGGGGTCGGCGGCCAGCTTGGCCCGGAAATCGCCCCCTCCGGCCCAGGCCTCCATCGCCGGGCCCTGCACCCGGGCGTAGGCCTCCTCCCGCGTGAGGCCCTTGCGGATGAGGGCCAGCATGACGTGCTCGCTCGATAGAAGGCCGCCCGAGCGCTCGAGGTTCTCCTTCATTCGCTCGGGGTAGACCACCCACCGGTCCATCAGATCGCCCAGCTTGTTCAACATGTAGTCGATGAGAATCGTGGAGTCGGGCAGGATGACCCGCTCCACCGATGAGTGGCTGATGTCCCGCTCGTGCCAGAGGGGGACGTTTTGAAGGGCCGCCTGGGCGTTGGACTGGACAAGACGGCTCAGGCCGCATAGCTGCTCGGAGACGACAGGGTTCCGCTTGTGGGGCATCGCCGAGCTCCCCTTCTGCCCCGGGCTGAAGTATTCTTCCGCCTCGCCGACCTCGCTCCTCTGGAGGTGGCGGACCTCGGTCGCCACGCGGGCGATGCTCGCCGCGATGAGGGCCAGCGCCTGGTGATACTCGGCGTGGCGGTCGCGCTGGATGATCTGGGAGCTCACCGCATCGACCCGGAGGCCCAGCCGCCGGCAGATGGCGTCCTCCGCCTCGGGCGGGATGTGGGGGCACACGCCCACGGCGCCCGAAATCTGGCCCACGCGCACCGCCTCCCTCGCCGTCCGCATCCGAACCTCGGCGCGCCCGAACTCGGCGAACCAGCCCGCGATCTTGAGGCCCAGTGTGGTCGGCTCGGCGTGCATGCCGTGGGAGCGGCCGGCGATGAGCGTGCGCCGGTGCTCGAGCGCCCGGCGGCGGAGGATGCCCTGGAGCGCCGAGAGATCATCGATGATGAGCCCGGCCGCGTCGACGAGCTGGAGGGCGAGGCCGGTATCGAGCACGTCGCTGCTTGTCAGCCCCAGGTGGATGAACCGGGAGGCGGGGCCGACGTTCTCGGCCACGTTGGTGAGAAACGCGATGACATCGTGTTTTGTCACCCGCTCGATTTCGCGAATCCGCTCGGGGTCGAAGGCAGCTCCCGACTTTATCGCCTCCAGCGCCTCGGCGGGGATCTCCCCGCGCTCGGCGAGCTCCTCGCAAACGGCGATCTCCACGTCGAGCATCCGCTGGAGCTTTTCGCGCTCCTCCCAGATGCGTCCCATCTCGGGCCGCGTGTAGCGCGGGATCATGCCGCCCCCCCTCCGTTCAGCGTCCAGGGCGCCTTGGCCCCCTCCGGGCCGAAGATGGGGGTGGGCTCGAGCTGGGAGGCGACGTGGAGCAGCACCGAGGAGGCCCGGCTCAGGAGGCTTGCGGCCCCGCTCAGGGCGCCCCGCGCCTCTTTGAGGATGATTTCTTCTTCGTTGTTCTCCTGGCTCATGTGGGCGCAGACAACCCACTCGAGGTCGGGCGAGGCCACCTCGCCCAAGAGTTCCGCGGCGTCGGCGTTGCTCAGGTGGCCCAGCTTTCCGCGGATCCGCTGTTTGACCGGCCAGGGGTAGGGCCGGTCCATCAGCATGGGCAGATCGTGGTTGAACTCGAGGACGAGGCCCTGGAGCCCCCGGAGGCGGGTGCGCACGAGTTGGGTGGGGAACCCCATGTCGGTCGCCAGCCCGACCCGGTAGCCTCTGCTCGATTTGAGGATCAGGCCGAAGGGGTCGGCCGCGTCGTGGGGAATGCTGAGGGGTTCGAGCCACACGTCGCCGATCTCGAAGGGAACGCCGATCTCAATGGGCACCCAGTTGGGAAGGACGCCCAGGGTATCTTTCCCGGCTTCGAGGGTGGCCCGGTTCGTCCACACCGGAAGCCCCCAGCGCCGGGCGAGCGGTCCCACGCCCTGGATATGGTCGGAGTGTTCGTGGGTCAGCACGATTCCCAAAAGCTCCGAGGGGGAAACTCCCATCAGGTCGAGGCGGGCGGTAATCTGTTTCGCGCTCATGCCTGCGTCGATCAGGAGCGCCGACCCCGCAGAGCGGACGAGGACGGAGTTGCCCCGGCTGCCGCTGCCGAGAAGTCCGATTTCCACTGAATTGATTTCCCTCGAAAGGGCGGAAAAAAATATGTAAGAGGCCTGGAGCCCCGGCCTAGAGCCTCGGTCTAGAGCCCCAGTCTATTTCCCCTGCGCCGTCAGCACCCCTTTGAGCCGCTCCCAGTAGCGCCCGGCCCCCTCTTCGAGGGGGGTGAAAAGAGCGGTATAGCCGCCTGCTCTTAACTTGTCCATC
>JAZGDQ010000227.1:0-2882 GCA_036477985.1 bacterium | reverse complement strand
CCTTCAGCGTGTCGGCCACGGCCACCGCCCCCAGAATCCGCTCGGCGTCGGCGAGGAGCATCACCGTCTTCCCCTCCCGCTCCAGGGCGGCGAGATCCTCCTCGCGCCCGCCCGGGGAGAGGCCGCGCTCGGCCATGAGCTTGGCGTTGCCGAACCACAGGGCTCGGCCCCCCACCTTGACCGAGAGGCCGTGGCCCGGCAGGGCGAGGAAGTCGGCGGCGGGGAGAAGATCCACCCCCTCCGCCTTCCCTCGCTCGAGGACGGCCGCCCCGAGGGAGTGCTCCGAGCCCTGCTCGGCGCTCGCCGCGAGGCGGAGGAGATCCGCCCGGCTCCCCTCGAAGGGGAGAATGTCGGTCACCTCGGGCTTGCCCTTGGTCAAGGTGCCCGTCTTGTCCAGGATGACGACGTTCAGCTTGTGGGCCGTCTCGAGCGACTCGCCCCCCTTGATGAGGACGCCCGCCTCGGCCCCCTTCCCCGTCCCCACCATGATGGCGGTCGGGGTGGCGAGGCCCAGCGCGCAGGGGCAGGCGATGACGAGGACGGCCACCGCGTTCACCAGGGCGGGCGTGAAGCCCGCGTAGAAAAACCAAAGGGCCGAGGTGAGGGCCGCGATGACGATGACGATCGGGACGAAGACGCCCGAGATCCGGTCGGCCAACCGCTGGATGGGCGCCTTCGAGCCCTGGGCCTCCTCCACCATGCGGATGATCTGGGCCAGAGCGGTGTCTTTTCCCACCTTGTCGGCCCGGAAGCGGACGGCGCCGTTCTGGTTCACCGTCGCCCCGATGACCGAATCGCCCGGCCCCTTTTCGACCGGCATGCTCTCGCCCGAGATCATGGACTCGTCCACCGAGGTCCGCCCCTCGATAACCACGCCGTCCACGGCGAACTTCTCCCCGGGCCGGGCGATCACCTCGTCCCCCACGACAACCTGGTCGATGGGAACCTCGCGCTCCTCCCCCTCGCGCAGGACGCGGGCCGTCTTCGCCTGAAGCCCCATGAGCTTCTTGATGGCGTCCGAGGTGCGGCCCATGGCGCGCTCCTCGAGGACCTTGCCCAGGAGGATGAGGGTGATGATGATGGCCGAGGCCTCGTAGTAGACGTGCATGGACGAGAGGCCGAGGGCCGTCACCGCCACGCTGTCGAGGTAGGCGGCGGTCGTCCCCAGGACGACGAGGACGTCCATGTTCGCCCCGCCCCCGCGCAGGGAATGGTAGGCGCCCCGGTAGAAGCGCCAGCCCGCGACGAGCTGGACCGGGGTGGCCAGGGCGAACTGCCACCACCGGGGCAGCTCCCAGCCGCCGGGGCCGAAGAGGAAGCTGGTCATCTGAAGGAGGAGGGGGGCGCTCAGGACGGCCGCCATGACGAGCGTCCACAGGCTGCGCCGGTGGCGCCGCTCCCGCTCGTTGCGCTCGGCGTCCTCGTCCTCGGGCGCCGCCTCCCGCGCCGTGTAGCCCGTCTTCTCGACGCGCTCGATGATGGCGGACGGGCCGGCCGCGCCCGGCCGGTAGCGGACCATCGCCCGCTCGGTGGCGAGGTTCACCGTGGCCGAGACCACCCCCTCCAGCGCGTTCAGGCGCTTCTCCACCCGGGCCGAGCAGGCGGCGCAGGTCATCCCCCCCACGGCCAGCTCGATCGTCTCCTCGGGCACCTCGTAGCCCGTCTCGACGATTCGCTCGGCGATGCGGGCCGGGCCCACCCGCGCCGGATCGTAGAGCACCCGCGCGCGCGAGGTGGCGAGGTTCACCGTGGCCTCCTCCACCCCCTCCAGCGCGCCCAGGCGCTTCTCCACCCGGGCCGAGCAGGCGGCGCAAGTCATTCCCCCGACCGGAAGGTCGATCCGCTCCCGGGAGGGGGCGTCGGTAGTGACCATGATTTCTCTCCTACTCCTTTCTCACGCCCGGGGCCGACTCATCCGTCCCGGTCCCGGCCGTAGGGAAAATCCAGGGCAGGCCCTCGAAGGCCCGCCGGCAGTCGCGCTGCAGGGCGGCGGCGTCCAGGGTGGCGCGCGCGATGATGTGGGCCCCTTGTATCTGGGAGAAGAAGGCGCGCGCAAGGGCGCCCGCGTCCGCTCCCGGGGGAAGCTCTCCCTCGTCCCGGGCCTGGCGCAGGGCCCCCTCGATGCGCCCGAAGATCCGCTCCCAGACCCCGGCGAGTTGGACGCGGAGCTCCTCGTCCTGCCCGCTCACCTCGAGCGAGAGGTTCCCGATGGGGCAGCCGCAGCAGGGCGCCTCCAGGCGGGGCATTTGGGAGTAAAGCCCGGCCAGGCGCTCGATCTTCTCCCGGCCGCCACCCTCCCCCTCCAGCGCGGGCTTCAGGTAGTGGGTCGCGAGGAGGCCCTCGAAGTGGTCGATGACGGCGCGGGCGAGGTTCTTCTTGGAGCGGAAGAAGTAGTACAGGCTCCCCCGGTTCACCCCCGCCGCCCGGGCCACCATGTCCAGGGAGGTGGCGTTCACCCCCTGGCGGTGGATCAGCTCCGCCGCCGCCAGGACGATCCTCCCCCGGGTGTCCCCCCGCCCCTTCCTTGTCCCCTTCCCCCCCCGCGCGCCCTTCGACCGCGCGACCTTCGCCGGGAGTGTCCGCGTCGCCATCTCATCCACCTCCTGGGGAGAATCTATGTCAATTTAGTTAGTTAGTCAACTAAATATTTTAAAAGAAATTTAAATTCGTGATTTATCCACATTATCAATCGTTTATAAGATTAATATGATACTTTACTCGAATATTATTCCATCAGCGCCTCGAGATGGGCGGCGACGGAGCGCTCCAGGGCGTCGAGGTTGTAGCCCCCCTCGAGAAGGCTCACGATGCGCCCCCCGCAGCACTCCTCCACCGCCTCGCGCAGGAGCCGCGTCATCCGGGCGTAGCCCGCCTCGGTCAGC
>JAZGDQ010000226.1:0-2161 GCA_036477985.1 bacterium | reverse complement strand
AAAACGTGGTTGTACTTCCCCATCCCCCCCGGGCGGCCGGCCATCATCCAGTGCATGTGGTTGGAGAGATCGTAGCGCTGTTTGGGAACGATCTCGTGCCGGGGAAGTCCGGCCCGGCGCAGCAGGCGCTCGAGCGTATCGCGCGAGTAGTAGAACTGGTGGGCCGGGGTGAAGTAGAAATCCCGGAACGCGGGGATGTCGTAGGTCGAGAGGAGGGCGTCCTCCACGTTGGGCACGACGAGGAAGATCGTCCCGCCCGGCCGGCAGGCCCGCTTCGCCGCGGCGAGGAAGGCCAGCGGATCGCCCAGATGCTCGAGGACGAAGAAGGCGAACAGGCGGTCCACCGAATCCTCGGGGCGCGCCTCGAGGGAGGGGAGCATGGAGATCCCGATCTCCTCGCAGTACTTCCGGAGCTCGACGTGGGTCTCGATCCCGGCGACCGAGGCGACGCGATCGCGCAAGAGGGCGAGGAAGTAGCCCGACGCGCACCCCACCTCGAGGCAGGCGTCGGCGGCGCCGACCCCGTCCCCCAGCCAATCGAGGTACATCCGCGCGTCCTCCTGGCGGGCCTCGAAGAGGTCCTTCGGGGTGGTGTTCTTCTCCTCGCTGTAGATGATCCCGTACTCCTCCTCGTAGAAGCGCCGCTCCTCCTCGGGCGTCATCGGGGGATAGAGGAACACACAGGAGCAGTCCCGGCACCGGTGGGCGGCCTGATCCTTTTCGTAGCGGAGCTTGGTCGCGACGGCGTCGAACGACCCTCCGCCGCAGAGGTAGCACCGCTCGGGCGCAGCCGTCATACGTCCTCCCTGGCGGAGGCGCCCCGCCGCTCCCGGGCCCACCGCACCATGCGGCCCAGCCCCTCGCGCAGCTCCGTCTTGGGCGACCATTCGAGTTCCCGGCGAATCTTGGAGATGTCGGCCACGCTGCCCGCGATGTCGCCCGCCGTCCCCTCCCCTTGGACGACGCGGTCCTCCCCCGCGCGGCCGAAGGCGGCGAGCAGGCCGTCGAGGAGCTCCCGGACGGTGGTCCGCCGGCCCGAGGCCAGGTTGTAGGTCTCCCCGGCGGTTTCGGGCCGCGCGAGGGCGGCCATCCAGGCGTCCACCACGTCGTCCACGTAGACGAAGTCGCGGAACCGATCGAGGGAGCCCTTCACGAGGACGGGCTCCCCGTCCAGCAGATAGGCCATGTAGATGCTCACCATCCCCTGCTTGAGGTTCCCCAGGTTTTGCCCGGGCCCGTACACGTTGAAGAGGCGGAAGACGGTGGGCGCCCCGCCCCGGCGGGCGAAGAGGGTGATGTAGCCCTCGGCCGCCAGCTTGGAGGCGCCGTAGAAAGAGCCCGGGCGCTTGGGGGCGTCCTCGGCCGAGGGGCGATCGGAGTTCCCGTAGACGGCCATCGAGCTGGCGTGGAGGAGGCGGCGGACGCCGTGCCGTTCGCACCAGCCCAGGAGGAGGAGGGAGCCGCGCGCGTTGACGTCGAAATCCCGGAGGGGATCCTCGTGCGACACCTCGCCGGAGGACTGCGCCCCGAGATGAAGGACCGCGTCCACCCCCTCCGGCGACAAGCCCTCCCAGACCGCGGGATCGGCCAGATCCCCCTGGACGAACTCGGCCCCGGGCGGGACGTTCTCCCGGAACCCGGTCGAGAGGTCGTCGAGAACGACGGCCGTGTCGCCCCGCTCCAGGAGGCGCCGCACCATCCGGGAGCCGATGAAGCCGGCCCCGCCGGTGACGAGATAGCGCGCCACTTCGTGCTCCTTCTACAAATAGCCGAGCCGCTTGAGCTCCCGGCGAATGAGGGGATCGGTCATCTTCGCGCTGATCTTCTTGGTGAGCGGGACGGGACGGCATCGGCCCGAAATTCGGGAGCGATGCGCGCTATCCCTTCCCTGTCACGCCGGAGACGCCGACGGTCTCCTCGCCGAACACCCGCTTCCAGCGCGGAAGCGCCGGGTCCAGACACCAATAGCCGCCGGCGAAGGCGCGCTTCTCCTCCACGCTCGTCCGCCCGCCCTCCATCAGATGCGCTTCGAGGGCGGCGGCCAGCTCCTCCGGCGCGTAGACCTTCCTTCCGAATTCCTCGAAGCCGCTCAGGGGGCTCATCCCGAAAAACGAAGGGAACACCGGAACGAAGACTTCGCAGCCGTGCGCCAGGGCCTCGA
>JAZGDQ010000225.1:0-8417 GCA_036477985.1 bacterium | reverse complement strand
GGTGCGCCACGCCCTTTCGCCCGAGGACATCTTCATCGTCGTGGCCGGGGGAGAGGCGGGGGGCCACTCCGCCTGGGTCCCCTCCTGGAGCCGCAGGCGCAACGGCCTCGCCGTCACGCGCCCCGTCCTGAGCGCCGGAGAGCGACGCGCGAAGGCCGCCGAACGAAAGGAGTCCGCATGAGCCCGAAGGCGAAGACCGGCGTCCCCATTTACGACCCCACGGTGGAGCCCGAGATCGATCCCGCGCGCCCCGCTCCGCGCGAGGGCGCGCTGAGCGGAAAGCGCGTGGGGCTGCTCTGGAACAGCAAGGCGGGCGGGGACAAGC
The DNA here is from genome assembly GCA_036477985.1 of bacterium. Taxonomy (GTDB): domain Bacteria; phylum UBA8248; class UBA8248; order UBA8248; family UBA8248; genus JAZGDQ01. The sequence goes on along the minus strand of JAZGDQ010000225.1, from coordinate 8,092 downwards.
TCATGCGCTTCGTCCTCGAGGCCCTCCGCGCCGGGGGGGCCGATCTTTCCCTCGCCGCCGAGATCAAGAAGGAGTACGACACCCGACCGGCGTCGAAGGCGGCCTACGACGAGATGGCCGAGAAGTGCGATCTCATCATCACGGCGGTGGGCGACTGAGGCTCGTGCTCGTCGTGCAGTGTGCACGACGGAATCGAGATGGAGCGGCGGGGGGTCCCCGCGGCGGTCATCTGCACCGAGCCCTTCCGCACGACGGTGGAGATCGTCGCCAAGGTGCGCGGCGTGGAGGGCTACCCGGTGGCCTACATCCCGCATCCGGTGGGCCGCCTCACCGATGATGAGCTGCGCGAGCGCGCCCGCGCCGTCGCGCCCGAGGTCGGCCGCCTCCTGAGCGGCTGAGGGGCCGCCCTCCCCCCCGAAGAGCCCTGCGCGTCAATGCCCCAGGACCCGGATCGGCGGGAGGCGCCCGCGCGCGAAGCGGAAGGGCCCGGCCGGATCGCCCGTCACGGTGATTATTTCCGGCGGCGCCGAGCCACTGGCCACCATGGCGCGGGTCATGTTCGGGACAAGGAAACCATCCTGGCGCAGGCGGAAGTGGAAGTGCCCGTGGAGGAAGAGGATGGGGCGGCCGAACGCGCGCGCCGCCCCGGCGAGGCCGTTGAAGAAATCCCAATAGACCGGGGCGGGGCTCCGCGCGCCGTACTGGGCGAAGAGGACGGCGCTGTGGACCCCCCGGCTGCGCCCGAAATTCTCCCGGACCCAGGCGAGGTTCCCCGCGTGGCGGCGGCGCCACTCGGCCGGGTCGTGGACCCTGTCCCCCACGAGGTTGATCCCCACGAAGAGGACGCCGCCCAGGCGGAAGGCGAAGTTCTCGGGCCGGCCCTTCTGGCGGCGGACCCCGAAGCGCCGCCCCCAGCGCTCCTCGAAGCGCAGGAAATGCCGGGACCAATGGGACCAGGCCCGGTCCGGGTCCGCGCAGTCGTTCCACTCGTTGTCGCCGGGGACGATGAAGACGGGTTTGGGCGAGGCGCCGAGAATTTCGGCCGCCTTGCGGTAGGGGGCCTCCACGCAGGGCGCGTTGGGGCCCGAGGGCTTGATGTCCCCCAGGTGGACGAGGAAGGCGGCCTCCTCCCCGGCGAGGGCGCGCAGATGCCGCCGCAGGGCGATCTCGTCCGGAGGATTGTAGGGCGTGTCCCCGATGGCGGCGAAGACGACCCGATCCCCGGACCGGGCGCCGCCGGGGGGCGCCGGCGCGAGGGCGCAGCCCGAAAGGAGCAAGGCCGATACGGCCAGCAGGGCGGCCCTCCTCCGGCGTGTGTCCATGCCCTCCTCCCCGGTCGGCTCTCTCCTGCGGCGGGTGAATTATGCGGCCCTCCCCCGCCCCGCGCCAGGGGAGAAGCTGCCTCCCCCCGGCTTGAGAATTTATGAAAATCCGCTACAGTGAAGACTCGTTTGCATCTCCTCCATCACGCGATACGAACCCATAGGGGAGAGACGGCTTATGCGCGCCGGATGGTACGAGAAATACGGCCCCGCCCGGGAGGTGATCCAGGTCGGGGAGCTGGACACCCCGGAAGCGGGGCCGGGCGAGGTGCGGGTCCGCCTCCATGCCTCGGGCGCGAACCCGACCGACGTGAAGTCGCGGATGGGCTCTCGGGGACCCTGGAAGCATCCCCTCATCGTCCCCCACAGCGACGGCGCCGGGGTGATCGACCAGACGGGCGAGGGGGTGGACGCCGCCCGCGCGGGCGAGCGCGTCTGGGTCTACAACGGCCAGTGGGAGCGGCCCATGGGGACGGCGGCCGAGTACATCACCCTTCCGGCCGCCCAGGCCGTCCGCCTCCCGGCGGGCGTGGACTTCGCCCAAGGGGCCTGCCTCGCCATCCCCGCCATGACGGCCCACCGCTGCCTCTTCTCGGACGGCCCCATCGCGGGCCAGACCGTCCTCGTCACCGGCGGGGCCGGCGCGGTGGGCCACTACGCCGTCCAGCTCGCCAAGTGGCGGGGGGCGCGGGTCTTCGCCACCGTGAGCACCGGGGAGAAGGGCGAGCGCGCCCGCGAGGCCGGGGCCGACTTGATCGTCTACTACCGGAGCGAGGACGTCGCCGCCAAGGTGCTGGACCTGACCTGCGGCGCGGGGGTGGACCGCATCGTGGACGTGGACTTCGGCGAGAACGTTCAGACCAACAAGGAGATTCTGAAGAACAACGGGACGATCGCCGCCTACGCCTCCTCGCGCGCGCCCGAGCCGGCGCTGCCCTTCTACGCCTACATGCGCTTCAACGCCAACGTGCGGCTGTGCTTCGTCTACACCATCCCCGACGAGGCCAAGCGGAGCGCCTGCGAGGACATCGTCCGCGCCTGCGAGGAGGGCGCCCTCACCCACCTCATCGGGGAGCGCTTTCCCCTCGACCGGCTCGCCGAGGCCCACGAGGCCATCGAGAGCGACGCCCGGGTGGGGAACGTGGTGGTGGACATCGGGTGACGAAGAGAGAGAACTGACCGGGTTCCCTCAAAAAAACTGTCGAAAATTATTTTCGAAATTTCACGCAACCGTGATGTCGGCTATGAATCGGAACTCTCTTTATCCACATCCGGATGAAGGCCGAAAACAACAGGAGAGGACCTCGGAACGGGCACGTACTCGCTTTGCTCGCCAATTGGAACTGGCGCCCTGCGGGAGATTCGGTAGATCCCGTACAGGCCCAAAATCGCATGAACCGTCGCCGTGAATAAGAACAAGGTCCAATAGCCGAAATACTCCATAACCAAGGAAGCCAGAAGCGGTCCGAGGATCGCGCCCATTCCAAAGAAGAAGAGAAGACCTCCGCTGGTTTCCAAAAAATCCTTCGGGTCGGCGAAGTCGTTCACGTGCGCGATAGAAATCGCGTAGAGCGGCATGATGATGGCTCCGTGAGTAAAAGCCAGATACAACAACGCACCGGGGAGCAATACACCCGAAGCCGCAAGGGCAAGCCCGCTCAGCACGGCCAGAAAACTCATCGCCGTCATTACTCTCCGCCGATCATATTGATCGGAAAGCTTTCCGAGGGGCCACTGCGAAATAATCCCTCCCACGATTACGAGGCTGATAAAAAACGATATCGTTGAGATGGGAAGTCCCGCATCCTGGATGAAAACCGGGGCAAGTCCCCAAAATGCGCCGTTGGCCAGCCCGACAGCCAGGCAACCGGCCACGCCCAGCGGCGCCACGTTGAACAATCGGCGAAAATGCAAACGCGCATTTTGGATGGGGGCGGGCGCCATGGCCGTCGTCAGGGTCACGGGGACGAGGGCAAGACTGATCAGGATCGAGACGGCTACGAACAGAATGAATTCCTTCGGATCGGCCAACATGAGAAACAGCTGTCCGAGAGCAATCGAACCCATGTTGACCATGAAATAAACGGAAAGAATTCTCCCGCGATTTTGATTGACAGCCCTCTCGTTGAGCCAGCTCTCGGCAACCATGAAGAGCCCGGCCAAGCAGAATCCCGTGGAGACCCGGAGCAGCCACCACGTGAACGTATGGATGAGCAAAACGTGCATCAACGCGGAAACCGACGCGGACGACGCCATGACGGCAAAAGCCCGAATGTGACCAACGCGCCTGACGATGTGGGGGCACACGATGCAACCGGCGACGAAACCGGCGAAATATCCGGATTGGAGCAATCCGATCGTAAGCGTGGAGAAATCTTCCAGATTCGCTCGAACCGAGATGAGCGTGCTTTGAAGGCCGTTTCCCGTGAGCAGGATGGCCACCGAAAACAACAAGGATCCGACGCTCGCGAGGACAGGAGGCATCAAAAACACCTTTACCAGCAAACTTACGGAGAACCACTTCTTGAAAATATCGCCTTCATGAAACTCATAGAAATTCCCCGCAATGATATCGACTTTCTTCTAAATCCTCCTCATGGCGCCAATTTTCGGCGCTGGCATGGTTTTCCCGCAAACTTTTTCAACAGCCCCCTAATGATGGCCCTTCCCCCAGGAGAAGGTGACGCCGTGGGGGGCGGCGCCGGTGACGATGCGCTGGAGGACCTTGAAGGCGCGCGCGTCCACGACGAGGATGTAATTGCGGTAGCGGCTGGTCACCCAGAGCTCGCTCCCGTCGGGGGTGACGGACATCATGTCCGGGCCGCCCGGCACCCGAATCTGTTTCAGAATCTTCTGGCTCCCGGGCTCGACGACCGAGATGGTGTCCGCGTTCCGGTTCGACACGAAGAGCACCTCCCCGTCCGGCGGGAGGGCGAGGCCGTGCGCCCCCGCCCCCGTCACGAACTTCTCCTTCACCTCGAGGGTCTCCGGGTCGACGACGGCCACCTTCCCCTCCCCGTAGAGCGCGACGAATATCTTCTTTTTCCCGGGGCCGAGATGAATGTCCACCGGGCGCCGCCCGACCGTGATCTGCTTCTCGAGCTTCCACCTCCCGGTGTCGATGACGGAAACGGTCGCCGACTTCTCGTTCGTCACGAAGAGCCGGGTCCCCGCCCCGTTGAAGGCGAAGTGGTTGGGCTCGTCGCCGGTGACGATCCGGTGGAGCTTCTTGAAGGTCTCGGCCGCGTAGACCTCGATGAACCCCTTCCGGGTGGCGGTGGTCACCATGAAGCGCCGGGAGGGGTCGAAAAAGAAATTATAGGGATCAAAGACGTTCAGGATGACCCGCACGGGGCGGTGGGTGGCGAGGTCCACCACGGTGAGGTTGTCGTCGTGGGTGTTGCCGACGTAGAGGAACTTGCGGTCCAGGCTCAGGATCATGTGATGGGGGTAGTCCCCCACCGGGAAGGTCCGCACCACCTTGCGGCTCCTCCGGTCGATGACCGAGACGGTGTCCGCGTCGCTGTTCGTGATGTAGACCATTTCGTCCCCGCCGCCGGCGAGGGCCGCTCCTCCCGCGCCCAGACCCAGGGCGAGCCCCGCCGCCGCCGCCCATCCGACCAACACTTTTGCGCGCATAAGGCGCCTCCCTGAAAATCCGCCGAAAAAAGGCCCCCAGACTTGTATCACATCCTCCCCCTCCCCGCCGATGGGCCGGGGCCGGAGGACCCGGGCTCAGAGGACGCGCCAGGCGATCAAGGCCCCGCCAAGGACGACGAAGGCCGTCCCCGCGACAATCCTCCCTGTCACCTGCTCGATGTCCCGCATGAGGAGTCCGCTCAGGATGAGGGCGAAGAAGGGGGAGGTCGAGGAGAGGGGGGTGACGATGGTGAGGTCCCCGTGGCGAATGGCGAAGAAGTGGAGCGAGAAGGCGAGGGTGTTGAGGGTCCCGCACAATCCGTAGAAATACCACGCCTTTCCCCAGCGCAGGCGCGGCCGGTGGGCCGCGGGCAGGAGCCTGGCGGCCGGCAGGAGGAAGAGGAAGCCCGCTAGGCTGCTCACGGTGATCCCGAAGAGCGGCGAGGGCACGATGTCGATTCCGGCCTTGCGGAAGATGTTGGCGACCCCGAAGGAGGCGACCGCCGCGAAGGGGACCCAGATGTAGCGCCGGTCCCAGTGGGCTTCGCCCCCCCGCTTCATGGCGATCGCGGCGCACCCCACGGCGATGAGCAGGGTGCCCGCCCAGATATAGGGGCCGGGCCGCTCCCCGAGAAAGACCACCGCGAGGATGCCCGTGAAGAGGGGGGCGGTCGCCATCATGGGGACCGCCCGCGCCACGCCCAGGTAGTGGATCCCCTGATACATCAGCACCCGCCCGAGGCAGGGGCCCAGCGCGCCCGAGAAGACGAACAGCAGGACCGCCCAGGGGTTCCACCAGGCGGGGTCCCAGAACACCACAGCCCCAACGAGCATGAAGGGAAGGGTGACGATGAGGCCGATGAACACGCCGGTCATGGCGTTGCCGTGCTGCTGCCCCCTTCGGACGACGAGGCTGAAGACGCCGACCGACACCGCCGAGCCGAAGGCGAAAATAGCGGCCAGGGAGGATTCGCTCATCGGAAGAGAAGACCTATCGACGTCTCGCTTTCGGCGCCCCGCGCCCTCATTCGCTTAAGAGCGGCCGGGCCGCATGATTCGGCGGCGGGGCCCGGCGGCCTCACGCCCCCGCCATCTCGCACGCCTCGTAGTGGGAGAACGTCATGGCGTAGGTGGCCCTCCCCTGGGTGGCCGAGCGAAGGTCGGTCGAGTAGCCGAACATTTTGGAGAGGGCCACGTGGGCCCGCACCGCCTGGAAGGACGCCTCCCCCCCGCCGCGATCCTCGATGCCCTCCACGCGCCCGCCGCGGGCGTTCAGGTCCCCGATGACGGCGCCGGTGAACTCCTCGGGCAGCGTCACCTCGACCGACATCACCGGCTCGAGGAGCTGCCCGCCCGCCCGGCGGCAGGCTTCGGCGAAGGCGTTCCCGGCCGCCACCCCGAAGGCCGCCTCGGTCCCCCGGTCGGGATCGTATTCCGCCTCGAGCAGCTCGATCCGCACGTCGGTCATCTCGTAGCCCGCGAGCGCCCCGCTGCCCGCCGAGGCGAGGGCGGCCTCCTCGGCCGCGGTCAAAAGCGCGGCGGGGGACTCCCCGCCCTCCCCGGCCGGGGGCACATGACTCAGGTAGGCCACCCCTTCGCCCGGGACGGGCCGAACCCGTATTTTGATCCGCGCGTACTGGGGCTTCCCCCCCAGCTCGCGGTCGAAGACGGCCTCGCCCTCGGCCTCCCGCCGGAGGGTCTCGCGGTACACCACCCGGGGCCGTCCCACCCGCACCTCCAGGCCGTACTCCTCCCGCATCCGCCGGGTCAGGACGTCCAGGTGGAGCTCCCCCATCCCGCTCATGACGATCTGGCCCGTGTCGGCGTCCCGCCGCGCCTGGAAGGTCGGGTCCTCGGCCTCGAGCTTGACGAGCGTCTCGTCGAGCTTCTTCGCGCCGGTCGCGTCCTTGGGCTCGACGGCGATGGAGATGACCGGATGGGGCGCGACGATGGCCTCGAAGCGGATGGGGTGGGCCTTCTCGCAAAGGGTGTCCCCCGTCGCGGCCTCCTTGAGCCCGGCCGCCGCCACGATGTCCCCGGGCCCGACCTCCTCGATGCGCTCGCGCTTGTGGGAGTACATCCGGAACAGGCGGGCGAGGCGCTCCCCCTTCGCGCGCGCGGGGTTCCAGACCTCATCCCCCACCTTGGCCTTCCCGCTGTACACGCGCAGGTAGGTCACCCGCCGGCCCCCGTCCATCTGGACCTTGAAGGCGAGGGCCGAGAAGGGGGCCTCCTCGGTGGGCGGGCGCGTCTCCTCCGCCTCCTCCTCGGGGTGGCGGCCCGCGGCGGGGGGAAGGTCGGCGGGCGAGGGAAGGTAGTCCACCACGGCGTCGAGGAGGCTCTGCACCCCCCGGTTCCGGAGCGCCGAGCCGCAATAGACCGGAACCCCCTCGCCCGCCAGCACCACGCGGCGAAGGGCGCGGCGTATCGCGCCCGCCTCGATGGGGGACCCCTCGAGGTAGGCCTCCATCAGCGCCTCGTCGTGGTCGGCCGCCGCCTCGATGAGGCTCTCGCGCAGGGCCGCCGCCCGCTCGGCCAGCTCCCCCTCGGCCGGACGGCGCTCGACGGTCCGCCCCTCGTCCGCCTCGCTCCAGGTGAGGTGGTCCCCGGTGAGAACGTCCACCTGCCCCCGGTAGGCGTCCCCGTCCCCGTCGGGCCATTGCATGAGGAGGGTGCGCACGCCCAGCTTCTCGCGCATCATGGCGACCGTGCGCTCGAAGTCGGCCCCGAGGCGGTCGAGCTTGTTCACGAAGGCGAGGCGCGGCACCCCGAAGCGGTCGGCCTGGCGCCAGACGGTCTCGCTCTGGGGCTCGACCCCCTCGACGGCGCTGAAGATGGCGACCGCCCCGTCGAGGACGCGCAGGGAGCGCTCCACCTCGATGGTGAAATCCACGTGGCCGGGCGTGTCGATGATGGTGATCTCGTGATCCGCCCACATGCAGGTGACGGCGGCGGCGGTGATGGAGATGCCTCGCTCCCGCTCCTGGAGCATCCAGTCGGTGGTGGCCCGGCCATCGTCCACCTCCCCCATCCGGTGGACAAGCCCCGAGTAGAAGAGGATCCGCTCGGTCGTCGTGGTCTTGCCCGCGTCGATGTGGGAGATGATCCCGATGTTGCGGCGTCGGGCGAGC
>JAZGDQ010000224.1:0-19071 GCA_036477985.1 bacterium | reverse complement strand
GACGTCCTCCACCGCCAGGCCGAAGTGATCGAGCCCCTCGACGAGGCCGGGCGCCGCCGCGTCGGGAGATTCGCCGGGGCGCACCCCGCGCACGAACAGCCGCACCGGCCCGAGGCGGAGGACGGCGTTCGGCGCGCCCTTCAAATCCGGATCGAAGGAGAGGGATTCCGCCCCGAAAACGCGCTCGAAATATTCGGCCATCGCGGGGACGTCGCGGCAGACGAAGTGGACGTGGTCGTAGCCGAACTCCATCCGAACTTTCTCCGGGAGGTGTGGGGCCTCCCCTTGGGAGGCCACCTGCAAGGCGCCTCGACTCAGGGAGCGACGATGACGGGGGGATCCTCGCTCCCCGCCGCCGCCTCGCCCGGCTCCGCCGCGCCTTCGTGGGGATGATGCTCGTGACCATGCTCGTGCTCGTGTTCATGATGCTGATGCTGCATGACGATCCGGTTCATGATCATGCTTATCGAGAATTTCACCATCTCGGTGAAAAATGCGGTCGGCGCGCCGCCCGCTTCCATCTCCCCGGCGAGGGCGATGCACTCCCAGGCCATCTCCTCCTCCCCCTTCCGGTGAAAGAAGAAGGCGTTGTCCTCGAGCTGTCCGGCGAGGCGGAGGCGCAGCGCCTCCTCCGCGAAAAGCTCCGCCGCCGCCTTATCGACGATCTGATCCAGGCGCTCCTTCTTCTGCTCCTCGCTCAGGACGACCTTGCTCTCCATCGACTCCAGGAAGGCGCGGAAGTGGGATTGCAGCGTCTCGCCCTCGATCACCCAGCTCCAGAACGCCCCGTTGGAGAACATCTCCCGCGGCTCCAGGCGCGCGGCCCCCTCGGGGCGGGGCGGGAGCAGGCGGCGGACCGGATGCGCCCCCTCGGGGAAGGCGTCCGCATCGGCCAGGGGGGCGAGGAGGAAGTTCGAGCGCGTGAAGCCGGGGGGAACGGGCGTGCCGCTCGATTCGTGCTCCCGCTGCGCGCGCTGGAGGAGCCAGATGGCGTAGCCCGCCGGAACCTCGGTCACCGGGAATCCCAGCTGCCCGTCGAAGCGCACGATGATGTCGCGCACCTCCTTCGCCGACATCTCGGCCGCGACGAAATCCTCGATCCCGCCCCCCCGGCGCAGACGCGCCTGGAAGAGGAAGCGTCCCCGCGGCTGGCGCGAGCGGGTGAGCCAGATGAGCATCTGTCCCTGCCCGTCGACCGCGCTCACGAACGCCCGGGTGTTCTCCGGAGGGGCGGCGGCCGGCGGCGCCTGGCCCCCGGCCTCCTTGGGCGCGTCCGCCTCCACGCCCGAGCGGCGCAGGCGGAAGAGGGCCTTCCGCAGGCGGGAGCTGGCCCCCTTGTCCTTCGCCGACGCCGCCAGGGAGGAGAGCGCGTTGGCGGCCTCCAGGGTGGCGAGGGCCGCGATGGCGTCGATGAGGACGGCGGGGGGCGAGGCCCCGCGCCCGGCGAGGGCCCCGGCCAGGGCCAGGAGGTTCGCTCCCCCGCCCGGGCCGTCCGCGTTCTTCCCCCCTGAGCCGATCGACGTGCGCAGGGCGATCTCCTGAAGGCGGGGAGGGAGGGCGAGGAGCTGATCGCTCACCTCGCCCGCCGCCTCCGCCGAGAGGGCCTCACCGGCCGCCAGCCGCTCGGCGACGGTGTGGGCGCGCATCAGGGAGTCGCCGTCCAGGCTGGCGGGGAGGGCGGCCTTCGGGTCGAGGGCGCGGATGGTCTCGCAAAGGGCGGTCAGCTCGCGCACCGGCCAGCGCGCCTCCTTGGCCTGCTCCAGGAGCCCCGGGAGGATGGCCGGATCGCCCAGCGCCCGGATGGAGGCCAGGGCGGCGGCGCGGTCCCGGGGGGCGGGTCCGGTGAGGTGGGCGAGCATGCCCGCGACCCCCGCCTCGCCCAGCTCGCGGATCTCATCGAACAGGGGCGCGGGCGCCAGCGCCCCCGGCGGGGCCGGCTCGGTGAAGGACGCCTCGAGCCCGGCGGCGGTCGCACGGGCGCGCTCCAAATCCTCGGGCGAGAAGGCATTCTTGGAGGCGCGCTTCTTTCCTTTTTTCGCCACTTCACTCTCTCCGAGGCAGCCATTCGCGATGGGGGGCATCATCTTGTCGGGCAGGGTGGGCTGTCAAGGCGGGCGAATCGGGGGCTTTTCTCATTCCGCGCGGCGCTCCTCCTCCGCGCGGCGGCCCTCCTCCGCGAGGCGGCTTTGCCCGGCGCGCTCCGGCGTGCCAGAATTCCGGCGCACCGCGAACCGCCCCCCGTTCATCCGCGGCCGCCCTCGCGCGGACGGAAAAGGATCGGCGTGATGCCCCGGCGAGATGTCCCGCGTCCCCCAGAGAGCGTTGCGCGCGGTGCCCTGGACCACCCCTTCGGGCGGGCCGCCGTCGCGGCGACCGGTCGAGGCGTCTGCGCCATCGTCCTGCGCGGGGGCGCGGCGGGGCTGGCTCGGCGGCTCGCCGGGTTCGGACGCCTCCCGGGCCGGCGGCCCGATCCCCGCGCGGGGGGGCGCCTCGAGGCCGCCCTCGCCTGGCTCGACGCCCTGCTCAACCGGGGCGAGGCGCCCCCGCCCGCATTCGCCCTCGACCTCCCGGGGGGGACGCCCTTCCAGCGGGAGGTCTGGCGCGCCATCGGCGCCATTCCCCCCGGGGAGGTGCGCACCTACGGCGACCTCGCCCGGGAGATCGGCCGCCCCCGGGCGGCGCGCGCCGTGGGGGCCGCGAGCGGGGCGAACCCCCTCCCGCTCGCGGTGCCGTGCCACCGCCTCCTCGGCGCGGCGGGCGGCCTGCACGGCTACGCCGGCGGCCTGGAGATGAAGCGCTGGCTCCTGCGCCGGGAGGCGGAGCAGATGCGCGAACCCGCACGGGAGAGAACCGGATGAGCCCGCCCGTCTGGTGCGACGCCGCCTTCAGCCATCCCGAGGTGAAGGTCCGCCTCGGGGACGCGCGCCGCGCGCGGGGAGCGGAGCCGGATAGGGTGGTCTGCGCCGTCGTCGACGTCCTGCGCGCCACGACGACCATCGTCGCCGCCTTCGGCAACGGCTGCCGGCGCATCATCCCCTGCCCCTCGCCCGACGCCGCGCGGGAGAAGGCCGCCGCCCTTCGCGCCGAGCCGGGGGGAGGGGGCCGCGTTCTCCTCGGCGGGGAGCAGGACGCCCGGCCCATCCCCGGCTTCGACGCCGGGAACTCCCCCCTCGAATACACCGAGGAGCGGATCGCGGGGCGCGACCTCGTCCTCTCGACCAGCAACGGGACGAAAACGCTCACCGCCGCCGCGGACTGCGGCCGGGTCTGCATCGTCTCCTTCGGGAACCTCTCGGCCGCCGCCCGGCGGATCGCCGCCCTCCTGGAGGAGGAGGGCTTCCCCGCCCTGCTCGTCGCGTGCTCGGGGAGGGAAGGGGGCTACTGCGAGGAGGACGCCGTCGCCGCCGGCCTGCTGATCGGCGCCGTCGCGGATTTCCTGGGGGATGGAAAAACCGAGCTCTCCGACACCGCCCGGGCGGCGCTCCGGGCGGCCGGGGGCGCGGGAGACGACATGGCCCGGATGCTGCGCGAGAGCTGGTGGGGCAAGCATCTCGCCGGCCTGGGCCTGCTGGCGGACATCAACTTCTGCGGCCGGCGCGACTGGACGGAGGTGGTTCCCCAGATGCGGGCGGGGGAGATTACGCCGGATTAATCCTCATCCTCCCCGGCCATCGCCGCGTCGAGGCAGGCTGCCCGGTCGGCCGATTCCTCCCCTGCGCGCAGGTGGAGGAAGAACTCCCGGTTTCCCTTGGCGCCCGTGATGGGGCTCGCGCAGGCGCCTTGGGGCCCGAGGCCCTTCTCCCGGCACCCGTCCCAGACCCGCTCCAGCACCTCCCGGTGGAGGGCCGGATCCCGCACGATGCCCCCCTTGCCGACCTTCCCCTTCCCGACCTCGAACTGCGGCTTCACGAGGACGATCATCTCCCCGCCCTCGGCGAGGACGGACCCCAGGGCGTCGAGGACTTTCAGGACGGATATGAAGGAGAGGTCCACCGTCGCCAGGCCGGGCCGCTCCCCGCCCGCCGCGGCGGCGAAGGTTTCGGGGGTGAGGCGCCGCGCGTTGACCTTCTCCATGAGGAGGACGCGCGGGTCGTTCCGCAGGGACCAGTCGATGAGCCCCCTTCCCACGTCGACGGCCGCCACCCGGCGCGCGCCCCGGCGCAGGAGAACGTCGGTGAACCCGCCCGTCGAGGCGCCCGCGTCCAGGCAGAATCGCCCGGCGGGGGAGACGCCGAAGGCGTCAAGGGCGCCCGCCAGCTTGAGGCCGCCTCGGCTCACGTAGGGACAGGGGTCTTCCTGAACGGAGATGGAGGCTTCGGGGGAATAGGCGGCGCCCGCCTTTTCGGCCGGGGCGCCGTCCACGGTGACGCGGCCCGCGAGGATGAGGCGCTGGGCGCGGTCCCGGCTCGGCGCCAGGCCCCGCTCGACGAGGAGGCTATCGAGCCGCCGGCGGTTCGCCATGGCCGGCCAGGGTGTCGACTTCCCTGCCGGAGCCTTCGAGAAGGTCGCGCGCCGCCTGGGTGATGTCCCCCGGCGTGAGGTTGCAGTACTCGCGCTGAATCTGGGGGGCGCCGTGCTCGATGAACTCGTCCGGCACGCCGAGCCGGACGGCGCGCACGCCGACGCCCCGGTCGGCGAGAAGCTCGAGAACGGCCGAGCCCATCCCGCCCATCCGCACGCCCTCCTCCACCGTGACGATGCGGCGGCAGCGCCGGGCCAGCTCCAGGACCTTCTCCTCGTCCATCGGCTTGACGAAGCGCAGGTTCAGCACCGCGGCGCGGATTTGCAGCTCGGCGAGCTGCTCGGCCGACTCCATCGCCAGGCCCACCATGGGGCCCAGGGCGATGAGGGCCACGTCCTCCCCCTCCCGGAGGAGCTCGGCCTCGCCGAACGGAAGGGTGCGCACCTCCTCGTCCATCTCGACGCCCTCGCCCGCGCCGCGCGGGAAGCGGACGGTGGCGGGGCCGGGATGCTCGATGGCGGTCAGGAGCATGCGCTGAAGCTCGTTCTCGTCCTTGGGCGACATCACCGCCATGTTCGGCAGTGCGCGCAGGTAGGCGATGTCGAACGCGCCCTGGTGGGTGGGGCCGTCGTCCCCCACCAGGCCCGCCCGGTCGAGGGCGAAGGTGACGGGCACGTTGGTGAGGCAAACGTCGTGGATGATCTGATCGAAGGCGCGCTGGAGGAAGGTGCTGTAGATGGCGGCCACCGGCTTCATCCCCTGGAGGGAGAGGCCGGCCGCGAAGGTGACGGCGTGCTGCTCGCACATCCCGACGTCGAAGCAGCGCTCCGGGAACACTTTTTGGTAATTCACCAGGGCCGTTCCCTCGAGCATGGCCGCCGTGATGGCCAGAATCTTGTCGTCCTTCTCGCTGAGCTTGATCATGGTGTTGGCGAACACCTTCGAGTAGCTCGGCGGTCCCGAGGCCTTCTTGCGGAACTTCCCCGTCTCGGGGTCGAATTTCGTCACCCCGTGATAGGTGATCGGCTTGGCCTCGCTGTAGGGATAGCCGTGGCCCTTTTTCGTGATGACGTGGACGAGGTTGGGCCCCTTCATCTTCATCACGTTGCGGAGGGTGGGGATGAGCAGGTCGAGGCGGTGGCCGTCGATGGGGCCGATGTAGCGGAAGCCCAGCTCCTCGAAGAGAATCCCCGGGACGAAGAGGTTCTTCACCGACTCCTCGAACTTGTCCATGAAGTTCACCGCCCGCTCGCCGAAGAGCGGCACCTGGACGAGGAGCTTCTGGACCTCGTCGCGCACCTTGCGCGCGCGGTTCGCCCACTCGCCCGTCATGATGCGCGCGAGGTAGGAGCACATGGCCCCCACGTTGGGCGAGATGGCCATCTTGTTGTCGTTGAGGATGACGGTCAGGTCGCGCTTGGCGTCGCCGGCGTTGTTGAGCCCCTCCATGGCCATGCCCGCGGTGAGGCTGCCGTCGCCGATGATGGCGACCACGCGGAAATCCTCCCCCTTCAGATCGCGCGCGGTGGCCATCCCGAGCGCGGCCGAGATGGAGGTGCCCCCGTGGGCGACGTTGAAGTGGTCGTACTCGCTCTCGCGGCGGTCGGGGAAGCCGGCGATCCCCTTCCACTGGCGGAGGGTGTGGAACCGGTCGCGCCGCCCCGTGAGAATCTTGTGGACGTAGGCCTGGTGCCCCACGTCCCAGATGAGCTTGTCCCGGGGGGTGTCGTAGAGGTAGTGGAGGGCGAGCACGAGCTCGGTCGCGCCCAGGGAGGCGCCCAGGTGCCCCCCCGTCTTGGAGGTCACCTGGATGATCAGGTCGCGCATCTCGGCGGCGACCTGAACGAGCTCCTCAATGCTCAGCTTCTTGAGATCGCCCGGATTGTCTATCCGGTCGAGCAGTTCGGCCATCTGGTTTTCTCGTCCCCCGGCGGCGCATCCCCCCGCCCCATGCGAGCGGCCGGCCCCGTTTCCGGCGGGGAGCGGGCGGGCGCAAACGCCCTCCCCGCCTCCCCGTGCGGCGAATTTCCTTGATACTAAAGGATGATCAATATCTCCGCAACACGATAAAACGGACGAGGGCGGCCAGGGCGGGCGCTCCGCCGGGAAAGACCGAGAGCGCCGAGAGGGCCTCCTCGGCCGCCTGGCGGGCCATCTCACGGGAGGCCTCCAGGCCGTGGAGGGCGGGGTAGGTCGCCTTCTCCTGGGAGGCGTCGGACCCGATGGGCTTGCCCAGCTCGGCCTCGTCCCCCTCGACGTCCAGGATATCGTCCACTATCTGAAACGCCAGGCCCGCCCGCTCCCCGCAGCGGGCGAGGGCGTCCATCTCCCCGGACCCGCCCCCGCCGAGGAGGCCGCCCATGCAGATCGAGGCGCGGATCATCGCCCCCGTCTTGCGGCGGTGGATCTCCTCCAGCTCCTCCGGGCTCTCCACCCGGCCCCCGCCCCGGACGTCGAGGAGCTGCCCGCCCACCATCCCGCTCGCCCCGGCGGCCCGGGCGAGCATGGCCACCGCCTCGAGGACGCGCCCCGCCCCGGCCCGCTCGATGAGCCCGGCGTCCGTCATGCACTCGAAGGCGAGGGTGAGGAGGCCGTCCCCGCCGAGGATGGCCTCGGCCTCCCCGAACACCTTGTGGCTCGTCGGGGCCCCCCGCCGCAGGTCGTCGTCGTCCATGGCGGGCAGATCGTCGTGGATGAGCGAGTAGGTGTGGATGCATTCGATGGCGCAGGCGGCGGGCAGGACCGCCTCCGGCTCACCGCCCACGGCCTCGCATCCCGCCACGCACAGGACGGGGCGGAGGCGCTTGCCCCCGGCGAAGAGGCTGTAGCGCATGATCTCGTACATGCCGGGAGGCTCGCCCCCCCGCTCCGGCGCATAGCGGCCGAGCGCATCCTCGACGCGCGCGGCCCACCGCTTCATGTAGGCGGCGGCGTCCACCTCCTCCGCGGGCCGGCCGGTCGCCATCCTATTCCTCTTCCTCCCCGTCCTCTTCGGGATCGTCCTCCATGGGCCGGAGGGAGAGAACCTCCTCCGCCTCGCTCGCGAGCTCCTCCACCCGCTTCTGGGCCGCGTCGAGCTGCCCGCGGCAGAAGCGGAACAGGCCCACTCCTTCTTCATAGAGCGCGACCGCCTCCTCGAGGGGGGGCTCCCCCCCCTCGAGGCTCTCCACGATGGCCTCGAGCCGCTCGAGCGCCGCCTCGAAGCTTTCGGGCTCTTTCTCGGCGGCGGCCTTCTTCTTTTTCGGCGGGGTCATTTCTCCTCTCCCTCTTCGAGAACCTCCTCCACCCGGCACATCAGCCCTCCCCTCGAAAACCGCAGGCGCAGCCGCTCGCCCGCCTCGGCCTGCCCCCCCTCCCGGAGGAGGACGCCGTCCCGCACCCGGTAGGCGAGGCTGTAGCCGCGCCCGAGGACGGCGAGGGGGGAGACGGCTTCGAGCCGCCCGGCGGCCCCGCGGAGGGCCGAGTCCCTCCGCTCGCGCACCCGGCCCACGGCGGAGGCGAGGCGCCTGTCGATCTCGGCGATGGCGGCGAACCCTTGATCGAGCCGCCCGCGGGGGGAGGCCGCGCTCATCCGCGGGGCAAGCGACTCCAGGCGGGCCGCCCGCCGGCGTTCGGCGTGGCCCGCCTCGCGCCGCATCCGCTCGAGGAGGCCGTCCACCCGCTGTCCCAGATCCTCGAACCGCTCCTCGGGGCGGCGGAAGACGCGCTCCCGCGCGAGGGCGGCGGCGAACTCCTCCAGCTCCGCGATCCGATCCCCCACGAGGCGGGCCAGGGAGGCGGGCAGGCGGTCGAGATCGCGCGAGAGGGCCTGCCAGCCCCGGGCCGCCCGCTCGGCCGCGGCCGTGGGGGTGGGGGCCGCCTCGTCGGCCGCCAGATCGCTCAAGGAGGTGTCCACCTCGTGCCCCACGGCCGAGAGGACGGGCGTCGCGCAGGCGGCGACGGCGCGCACCACGGCCTCCTCGTTGAAGGCCCAGAGGTCCTCGCGGCTGCCGCCCCCCCGGCCCACGACGATCAGGTCGGCCGGGCGGCCGAGACGGGCCAGCCCCCTATCGGCCCGCCCGAGGGCGGCGGCGATCTCCGCAGCGGCGCCCTCTCCCTGAACGCGGGTGTGGACGAGGACGACCTCGACGACGGGCGCGCGGTCGCGCAGCACCCGGAGCATGTCGCGCAGGGCCGCGCCCTCCCGGCTCGTCACCAGGGCGACCCGCGCGGGCCGCTCGGGGAGGGCCTTCTTTCGCTCGGGCGCGAAGAGCCCCTCGCGCTCGAGGCGCTCGTGAAGCTGGCGGAAGGCGACCTCGAGCGCCCCCTCCCCGAGCGGCTCCATCGAGAGGACGGAGAGCTGAAACCGCCCGTCGCGCTCGTAGAGGGTGACCCGCGCCCGCAGGAGGACGCGCAGCCCGTCCTCGGGCGCGAAGCGGAGAAAGCGCCGCCGGCCCGAGAACATCACGGCGCCGGCCCGGGCCGAGGCGTCCTTGAGGTCGAAGTAGGCGTGGCCCGAGGGGTAGGTCCGCCAGGAGGAGATCTCCCCCTCGACGAGGACCTCGCGAAACTCCTCCTCGAGGAGCCCCTTCACCCGGGCGTTGAGCTGGGAGACGGAGAGAACGGGCGGTCCGGCGGGGGGGGCCGAGGGGCCGAGGAGGTCCGCGCTCACTCGAGCATGCTCACGTGGGTGCTCGGCACCTCCCCGAGCACCTGGGTCCGGTAGGCCCGCACGGTGTTCGCCATGAGCATGGCCACGGTCATGGGCCCCACCCCCCCCGGCACGGGGGTGATGGCCGAAACCTTGCCCGTCAGATCGTCGAAATCGCAGTCGCCCACGATCTTCTCCCCCACCCGGTTGATCCCCACGTCCACCACGACGGCGCCCTCGCGCACCATGTCGGCCTTGAGGAATCGGGGAACCCCGAGGGCGGCGACGACGATGTCCGCCTGGCGGGTGAGGGCCGGGACATCGCGGGTCTTGATGTGGGAGAGGGTGACGGTCGCCCCCTCGGCGAGGAACATGAGCGAGAGGGGAAGGCCCACGATCTTGCTCGCCCCGACGATGACGACGTGCTTCCCGTCGATCTCGATCCCGCTGCGCTTGAGGAGCTCGATCACCCCGGCGGGGGTGCAGGGGCGGAGGGAGCCCACGTTGAGGGCGACCTTGCCGAAGTTGTCGGGGTGGAAGACGTCCACGTCCTTGACCGGAACGACGGAGTGGAGCAGCTCCTCTTCCTCGAGGTGGGGCGGAAGGGGGAGCTGGATGAGGATGCCGTGGACGGCCGGGTCGGCGTTGAGGCGGGTGACGAGGCCGAGGAGATGCTCCTGGGTGGTGTCGGCCGGGAGGCGGTGGTCAAAGGTGGCGATGTTGAGCTTCGCCGCCGCGCGCTCCTTGTTGCGGACGTAGATCCGGGAGGCGGAGTCCTCCCCGACGAGGATGACCGCGAGGCCGGGCGGGCGGCCGATGCGCTCTGCGGCGTCCCCGATGGAGGCCCGGAGCTCATCCATCACCTCGGCGGCGACGGGCTTGCCCCTCAAAATGACGGCGGAGGTCTTCTGTGTCATGCACTCCCGGCCGGCGAAGGGTGGATGGGCGCGCCTTCCTCAGACGAGGATTTCCCCGTCCTTCACGATGACCGTATCGTCCGCCCACACGGTGGGCTTGTCGAATATCATGTCCACGTGGAGGGGGGCGACCACGTTCCCGCCCAGGGTGCCGCTGTCCCCCACGGCCATGTGGCAGGTGCCCCAGGCCTTCTTCGCCTCGCGCATGGTGACGAGCTTGCGGCAGGCGGGGTTGGTGCCGACGGCGAACTCGGCCACGTTCTTGGCGAGGTCGCCGTTCTCCTCGAGAAGGCGCCAGAAGCGGTCGGCCGCGTCGCTGCCGGTGATCGAGACCACCTTCCCGTCCTTCACCTCGAGGCGGATGGGCTCCTTGACGAATCCCAGGTCCTTCTGCTCGATGGAGAACGGGTTCACCATGACCCCCCTCGCCGTGCTCTCGACGGGGCTCATGGCCGCCTCCCCGTCCGGGACGGCGGTGAACTCGCCCGGGTTGCGGGCCATCCCGATGAGGGGATGGCAGGTGCGCCCCTCCAGGGAGAAGGTCATGTCGCAGCCGTCCGGGGTGGTGAAGCGGCCGCTCTTGGCCTCGGTGAGGATTCCGGTGATCTTCTTCGTGATGCGCCCGACCTCCTCGTAGTCGGCCAGGGCGCCGCCGGCCACCATCATGTCCTCCTGCCAGCCCCACATGTCGAGAATCCGCACCCCCTCCTTCAGCGCCGCGCGGACGGTGTCGGTGTGGACGGTGGCGAAGCTGGTCTGGAGAACGACCACGTCGGAGGCCATCATGGCCGCGCCCACCTGGGGGAGGGGGTCGATTCCGCCCATCTGGTGGGGGGGCATGTGGCAGATGACGAGCTTCGCGCCCGCCCCGCTCAGGGCGTGGGCCATGGCCTCGGTGATCGAGGCGGGCCGGTCGGAGTCGGTCACCAAAAGGGCCTTCTCGCCCTCCCTGACGGCCAGGACCTGATCGACCATCCGCTGGGCCGTGGGGGACATGTTAAACTTGATCATCTGGGCTCGCCTCTAAGAGTTCCGCGCCGGCGGGGCCGGCGGCGGGGTGGGCATGAATTCGAGGAAACCGCACCTGAGGACCACCGCGGAAAACAAGCGGCCATTATAGGGACCCGCCCCCGGCTCCCGCAAGCGAGCCCCCCGGGGGGGGCCGCGGGGGGCACCGGGCGGGCGTCCCGGGGGTTTTCAGGCCGCTCCGGAGGGGGGTGGACCGTGACCGCGCTCAAAACGCCCTACCTCACCGTCGATCTCATCATCGAGATGGCGGGGGGCGGCATCGTCCTCATCGAGCGGAAGAACCCGCCCCCGGGCTGGGCCCTCCCCGGCGGCTTCGTGGACTACGGGGAGAGCCTGGAGGAGGCCGCCGTCCGGGAGGCCCGCGAGGAGACCTCCCTCGAGGTCGAGCTGATCCGCCAGTTTCACGCCTACAGCGACCCCGGGCGGGACGCCCGCCAGCACAACGCCACCGTGGTATTCCTCGCCCGCCCCCTCGGGGGGGAGCTGCGCGGCCGCGACGACGCCCGCCGCGCCGGGGTCTTCCGGCGGGAGGCCCTCCCCTCCCCCCTGGCCTTCGATCACGGGCGGATCCTGGAGGATTTCTTCGAAAAGCGGTTTTAGGGCGCCCGACCGAATTCCCTCCCCCAGCGGGGCGGATGAGGGCGGCCCCGGCCCCTCTTCGGCCCTCCTCCCGCCCGGCGGGGGAGCGGGGAGGCCGCCGCCGCCCCGCCGTGGTATGATCCCCCTCCGGAAGGGGCGGCGCGCGCCGCCCCCACACCCTAGCCGCGAGGCTCCGTGGCCCATGAAGGAAGAGGGACCGTCTCCATGTTCGCCATCCGCCGGAAGATCCGGCGTGCCTTCGAGCTCATCCGGCTCGACATCTCGGCCGCGCTCGAGCGCGATCCGGCCGCCCGCTCGGCGGCCGAAGTCATATTCTGCTACCCCGGCTTCCACGCCGTCCTCCTCCACCGGGCGGCCCATTTCATGTGGGAGCGCCGCCGCCACCTGATCGCCCGGGCGATGAGCCACCTCACCCGCTTCCTGACGGGAATCGAGATTCATCCCGGCGCGCGGATCGGGGAGGGCTTCTTCATCGACCACGGCATGGGGGTGGTGATCGGGGAGACCTCCGAGATCGGGCGCAACTGCACCATCTACCACGGCGTGACCCTGGGCGGGGTGAACCTCGCGAAGGGAAAGCGCCACCCCACCCTCATGGACGGCGTCATGGTGGGCGTGGGGGCGAAGATCATGGGCCCCCACACCTTGGGTGCGGGGAGCCGCGTCGGGGCGGGCTCGGTCGTCATCGGGGACGTGCCGCCCGGCTCCACCGTGGTGGGCGTTCCGGCGCGGATCGTCTACCGCGACGGCGAGGGGCGCCTGGAGGAGCCGATGGCCCTCGCCTTCGAACACCACAAGCTCCCCGACCCGGTCGAGGCCGCCCTCCAGTCCCTCAATCAGCGCATCACCGAACTCGAGCGCGCCCTCGACTTCGCCCGCGAGGCCGGCGGACGCCCGAGGCGCGAGGGGCCATGAAACCGATCTACATGGACCACAACGCCACCACCCCGGTTCGCCCCGAGGTGGCCGAAGCGGTGCAGTCCTGCATGCGCGCCCGCTACGGCAACCCGAACAGCATCCACCGCTTCGGCCGCGAGGCCCGCACCGCCATCGAGGAGGCGCGCGAGCGCATCGCCGCCCTCATCGGCGCCGCCGACCCCGAGGAGATCTTCTTCACCTCGGGCGGCACCGAGAGCGACAACTGGGCGCTGCGGGGAACGATAGCCGCCGCCGGGGGGGGCGGCCACATCGTCACCACCCAGGTGGAGCATCCCGCCGTCCTCGACACCTGCCAGGCGCTCGAGGCGAGCGGAGTCGAAGTCAGCTACGTCCCCCCCGACGGGAAGGGCCGGGTCTCGGCCGAAGAGGTGGCCGCCGCCATCCGGCCCGACACCCGCATCGTCTCGGTCATGTGGGGAAACAACGAGGTGGGCACGCTCCAGCCCGTCGAGGAGATCGCCGCCCTGTGCCGCAGGCGCGGGGTGCGCTTCCACACCGACGCCGTCCAGGCGATGGGGAAGCTGCCGATCGATGTCGAGGCGGCCGGCATCGACATGCTCTCGGCGAGCGGACACAAGCTCAACGGCCCCAAGGGCGTCGGCTTCCTCTACCTGCGCACGGGCGTCTCCCTCGCCCCCCTCATCACCGGGGGCGGCCAGGAGCGCGACCTGCGCTCGGGGACGGAGAACGTGCCCGGAATCGCGGGCCTGGGGGAGGCCTGCCGCCTCGCCCGCGAAGAGGGGCCCGCCGCCGCTTTGAGCCTCGCCCGGATGCGCGACCGGCTGGAGTCCCAGGTGTGCGAGCGCATCCCCGACGTCGTCGTGAACGGCGACCCGGACCGCCGGCTCCCGGGCACCTCCAACATGAGCTTCCTCGGCGCCGAGGGGGAGACCCTGCTCATCCGCCTCGACCTGGAGGGCATCGCCGTGAGCACGGGCTCGGCCTGCAGCCAGGGATCGACCGAGCCGAGCCACGTCCTGCTGGCCATGGGACTCGAGCCCGAGGCGGTGCGCGGCTCGCTGCGCTTCAGCCTGGGATGGGGCAGCGCCGAGGGGGACGTGGACCGGGTGCTCGAGGCGCTCCCCGAGGCGGTCGCGCGCGTGCGCGCCATGGCGCCCAAGAAGGGGGCCGCCGCCGCCGGGCCCCGGGGCTGAGGCGCCCGCCGCGATGGGACGCGAGGACTACCACTACAACGAGACCGTGCTCGCCCACATCGCCGAGCCGCACAACGTGGGCGCTATCGAAGATCCCGACGCCGTGGGGAAGGGCACGAACCCCGCCTGCGGGGATGAGGTGACGCTCTACCTCAAGTTCGAGGGCGGCGTCGTCTCCGAGACGAAGATGGAGATCCTGGGCTGCGGGGCGATCACGGCGGCCATGAGCTCGCTCACCGATCTCGCGCGCGGGAAGGAGGCCGGGGAGCTGGCGGCCCTTTCGGCGGAGGAGATCGCCGCCAGCGTGGGCGGGCTGCCCGGCCACAAGCGCCACTGCGCCCAGCTGGCCCAGCGCGTCCTGCGCGACGCCCTGCGCGACCGGGAGCGGCGAAAGGGCGCCTAGCGGCATCCTCTCCGGACGGTGATTCCCCCATGAAGGTGACGGTGAGACAAATCGAGCCCGCGCGCGGGGCCGCCCTCCGCCTGGAGGGCGAGGCCACCCCCGAGGGCGCCGGGCTGATCTGGGGGCGGCTCCTCCTGCGCTGCGCCGGGGTCCCGGCGGCGGGGCCGCCCTTCGGGCTCCTCCACGAAGAGGGGAACGAGGCAGGGGCCTGCGGGGCCTACGAGGCCTGCTGGGCGCTGCCTCCGGGCTACCCCGTCCCCGAGGGGCTCGCCGAGAGCGAGTCGCCCGGGGGATGGTACGCCGTCGCCCTCCACGAGGGGGGCTTCGACCGCCTCGGGGAAACCCTCCGGCGCATCCGGGAGGAGTGGCTCCCCCACGGCGGCTTTCGCCGGCGGGAGGGCCCCATCCTCGAGCGCTACCTCAACGACCCGCGCGAGACGGCGGAGGAGGACCTGCGGACCGAGGTGTGCCTCCCGGTGGCGCCGGACCCTATCGAGTAGGAGCTATCCCCCGCCCTCCCCGATCTTCTCCCCGATCACGTAGATCGTCGCCCCGATCCCAAGGCGCGAGAGGAGCCGCTCCGGCGCCGAGAGGAGGCGGACGGCCGGGAGGACGAACCGCGCGATCCACCGCTTGATCGCGATCCGCCGCCGAAGCTGGCTCCGAATCGCCCGAACCTCGGCGGGGT
Source organism: bacterium (assembly GCA_036477985.1). Classification (GTDB taxonomy): domain Bacteria; phylum UBA8248; class UBA8248; order UBA8248; family UBA8248; genus JAZGDQ01. Next base: position 4,249 of record JAZGDQ010000224.1, on the reverse strand, counting down.
CGGCCGGGATCTCGAAGATCTCCTCCGGGGCGGCCGAGGAGGACGGGGCGGGCGGCGCTTCCCGGGGCGGGCCGCCTCCCGTGCTCCGGATCCGAAACCAGGATTTGATCTTCGGCAAAAACGTGGGCATGAACCAGTAGTCGTAAAGATTCTGCACGAAGACGTCGAAGTGGATCTTTTGCACGATCCGGAACCCCGCCTCCTCCAGAAGCCCCACCAGCTCACCGGAGCGAAGAAGCCGCTCCTCGGCGTGGCCGATCTCGAACAGCGTCTTCCGCCATCCCTCGGGATCCCGCCACCGGCGGAAGGCGTCCGCGGTCCACCGGATGTCCTTGACCGGACATTTGATCGCGATCTTCCCCCCCCTCCGAAGGACCCGGGAAGCCTCCGCGAGGCACGCCGCGGGGTCGCTCAGGTGCTCGAGCAGATCCATGCAGAGCACCGCGTCCACGCAGCCCTCCTTGAAGGGAAGGCGCTCGGCCGAGCCGGAGAGGAAGCCCGTTCCGTGGACGTTGTTGGTGCAGGCCTTCAGAAGAGAGAGGAACGAGATGTCCAGGCCGAAGGTTTTGACGCCCGGGTTCTTCTCGGCGATGTAGCGGAGGTTCTTGCCCGTGTGGCAACCGAGCTCCAGGACGGCCGCCCGGGGGGAGCCGACGATGACGTCGAAGATCTTCCGGTAGTGGTAATAGGTCGAGACGTTCAGCGTCACGTCGTTGAACGTCTCGCCGTAATCGAACAGCTCCTCCAGGCGGAAGGCTTTCCGGGTGAACACCCGATCCTGGTGGGCGATGTTGGCCTTCGCATCCGAGGGCGCCTGGTCCGGCCGAAGATCCTTCATCTCGCCCGCCCTTCGGTGAGCAGGTGAGAGGCATCCTCTCCCGCGCGGCGCCTCACACTTTCTCCACCCGGCAGAGCAGGCTCTTCATGTTGGTCTGATCCGAGATGGGATCGCGCTGGTCCTTGTCGGTGAGGAAGTTCACCGAGCGCCAGGGATGGTAGGGCTGGCGCTCCCCCCAGCCGATGGGGACGAAGACGGCCGAGGGGCGGATTCCGGCGTTGATCCAGGCCACCGCCTCGATGGCGCCGTGCGCGGTCTCGATCCGGACCCGGCCGCCGTCCTCCACCCCGAGGCGGGCGGCGCGCTCAGGATGCATCTGGCAGTAGAGGTCGGGCCACATCTCCTGGGCCTGCCAGAAATAGTGCGTCCAGCTGTGAAAGTGGGGCGCGGCGGGGCGGCCCGTGATGAGCTCGCACTCGAATCCGCGCGCGCGCAGGCGGGCGCCGGGGCCGCCTCCGCCGGGTTGGACGATTCGGGCCCGCGACGCGCCGGTCGGGACCGCGCTGAAGGGGGAGAGCGTCCCGATCTCCGCGTCCGTCTGCTCCGTCTCCAGATAGGGCATGTCGACGAGCTGCTCGCGCTCGCTGTAGAACTCGGGCAGGGCGGAGAGGCCGAGCGCGGCGAACTTCGCCTCGAGGTCTTCGGTCCAGAACTCGAGCTTCCCGCTCGGAGTGGGGAAGCGCTTCCCCTTGTTGAGCTGGCCCGGGGCGTCGGCGCCCTCGAGGTAGAGGGTCTCCTGCTCGGGCGCGTCCTCGCTCTCCACCGGGAACCGCACCCACCGGTAGGGGACCGAGTGGAGGCGGCGCTGGGTGCAGCCGCGCAGCATATCGTTATCGATGCACCTCTCGTCCCAGAACACCCGGGGGTCCTTGTAGGATTCTTTGAGGACGTCGCCGAAGCCGAGGCGCTTTCCGAGCTCGATCCAGATCCACCCGTCCGCGCGCGCCTCCCCGGGCGGCTCGACGAGCTTGTCGATCCAGACGACGCGGCGGTCGTCGTTCGAGCGGCCGATCTCGCCCTTTTCGATTCCCCCCGCGGCGGGCAGCACGTAGTCGGCGAAGGCGGAGGTTTCGTTCTGGAACAGCTCGATGTGGACGCAGAGGTCGAGCGCCCCGAAGGCCTCGCGGGCGTCGTCCTGCCCCGGCCACTGGCCCAGCGGGTTGTTGCACGCGATGAGGGCGCGGACGGGATAGGGGCGGCCCGTGCGCATGGCCTCGATCCACCCGGCGGGGCTGCGGCGGATCCGCGGCCGCTGGATCTCGGGCCGGCGCCCGACCGGGGCGTCGGGGGCGATGGGGACCCCGGCCGTCATGTTGAAATAGGCGCCCCCGCGGCGCCCCCAGTTTCCGGTGATCGCGGCCAGGTGCATGAGGGCGCGGTTCGTCTGAACGGAGTTGGTGTGCTGGTTGACGCCCCGGCTGGCGAAGATGACGCAGCCGTCCGCGCGCGCCACTTCTTCGGCGAGGGCGCGAATCTCCCCGGCCGGTATGTCGGTGAGGGGCGCGGCCCAATCGGGGCCGTACCCCCGCTCGAAGATGAAGTCGCGCCACCGCTCCCAGCCCAGCGCCCAGCGTTCGCAAAAATCGCGGTCGTGCAGATCGTTCTCGAAGATGTGATGGATCATGGCCAGCGCGAGGGCCATGTCCGTCCCGGGGCGGATGGGCAGCCAGCGGTCCGCCTTGGCGGCGGTGACGGTGAGCCGGGGATCGACCGCCACCATCTTCGCCTTGTTGCGGATGCGCCAGTCGTTGATCATCCCGAAGTAGACGGGGCGCGTCTCGGCCTGGTTGTCGCCGATGTAGAGGTACATCTCGGCGCTGCCCAGGTCGCCGGGGGTGAAGCTGTTCCCGCTGCCCACCACGCCCTGCGTCAGGTTGTAGGCAATGGATTTGCCCGAGGCGCAGAAGGGGTCGGTTCCCTCGACGTTGGGCGTCCCCCACATCTGGCTGAAGAGGCGGACGTAGCCGTCCCGCGTCAGGAGGCCCGTGCGCGTCCCCACGAAGAGGGCCAGCGCCTCGGGGCCGTGCGCATCCCGCACCTCCTTCAACCTCTCGGCGATCTCGTCCAGGGCCCGGTCCCAGCTGATTCGCTCGAACCTCCCTTCCCCGCGCGGGCCCACCCGCTTGAGCGGATGCAGCAGGCGGTGGGGGCTGTGGTACATCTGGAGCGTCATCTGGGCCTTCGGGCAGAGCCGGCCCTGCAGGACGGGGTCCTCCTCGTTCCCGGTGATGTTGACGAGCCGATCGCCCTTGAAGTGGAACTTCACGCTGCAACAGTTGAAGCACAGGTTGCAGCCGCCCGGCTCGGTCCGGTCGGGCCGAAGATCGGCCTTCTCCTCCCCGTAGGGGAAGGCCGCCCCCACCTCGGCCACCGCATCCTGGGCCGCTCCGTTCTCCACAAACGCGGGCCGGAGGGGGGCGCCGCTCTCTCCCCCGTTCGTCCCGGCCGTTTCGGACGCTCCGGCCCGCAGGGGCTCGAGGTAGATCGTCCCCGGCCCGAGGAGGAAGTGGTCGTTGCCGCGCACGGCGCGCGCCTCCTCCTCCGCCCGGGAGAGAAGCGCCCCGCGCTCCCCGAAGGAGATGGCAAAGCCCGGGCATACGGCCGCGCAGGCCGGCTCCCGCCCCTCCGCCCGCCTCTCCGGGCACAGGTCGCACTTGACGGCGACGTGGCCCGGGGCGTCGAAGCCCATGGCGCTGTAGGGGCAGGCGATGACGCACTCCCCGCAGCCGGTGCAGCGCGCCGGGTCGACCGCGACCACGCCCGTGCTTGGGTCCTTCTCGATGGCCTTGGGATGGACCGGGCAGGCGCGCAGGCAGGCGGGCCGCTCGCAGTGCTGGCAGGTGAGGGTGAGGAAATCGAGGGCGCCGCCCGAGGGGTCGCCGAGCCAGATCACCTTGTTGCGGTAGGCGCCCGGGCCGAGGCGGTGCTCCTGCTTGCAGGCGGCCTCGCAGCTCTTGCAGCCGAAGCAGCGCTCGAGATCGATCATCAGGGCGAGCCGTCCCACGGCGCTCCCTTTCATGAAGCGGCCCGGCGCGCCGGGCCTACCAGGCGGCGAGATGGAGCCAGTAGGGCTCCTCCCCGCCGGCCACGTAGCCCGCGAACCACGTTACCACAATGACGTGGCCGATCACCCCGGCGAGAAAGAGGGCCGCCAGGGCGATGTGCGCCCCCCGCCAGTAGCCCCGGGCCGGCCCGGCCGCCCGGCGCGAGCCGAGGAGGCGGCTCTCCTCGCGCACGAGGCGGGCGTAGGCCGCCGACAGCCGGGGGCGGCGAAGCGCGTGGGAGAGGGTGAGGGAGAAGATCCCCTCCCGGGCTTCCGGGTCGAGCCGCGCCAAAAGACGCTCCTTCTCGGCGATGAGGGCGCGCAGGCGCTCTCTTCCTTCCGGCCCGGGCGGAGCCAAGGCGGGCGCC